>CBAAAA010000098.1:0-12134 GCA_964658695.1 uncultured Solirubrobacteraceae bacterium
TATTCCAGCGAATCAGGAAGATAGGGCTGATACCGGCTGTTCGCACGGCTGATTTCAACGCTGCGATTCGGACGGCCGAAGCGATCTGCGCTGGAGGGATACCGGTCGTCGAGATTTCGATGGCGACGCCGAATGCATTAGATGCGTTGCGCGGGGTGATTCGCGAATTAGGTTCCGAGATGCTGATCGGGGCCGGGACGGTACTGGATGCACAAACAGTGCGTAAGGCGCATGGGATCGGGTGCCAGTTTATTGTCACCACTGGTTTCGATGCAGGTGCGGTGAAAGCCGCCGCTGAGGCCGGGATTCCGATTTTTCCAGGTGCAATCACTCCTACCGAGGTGCAGTACGCGATTAGTGCGGGCTGCAAGATGGTAAAATTGTTTCCCTGCTATGTGATGAAGGGTCCCGTTTACGTGAGGACGCTGCACGGGCAGTACCCGGGTGTGCAACTGATCGCATCAGGCGGCGTGACCCTGGAAAATTGCTCTGAGTACCTACAGGCGGGAGCATGCGCTTTGGGAGTGGGGGGTGCGATTGCGGATTCGGAATCGATCGGACTGGGAGAGTTTCGGGTTTTCAAGGAGCGGGCGAAACGGTTTCGGAAAGTGATTGCCGAGGCACAGGCGCGGTGGCGGCCGGAAGCTAGTGTTCTGGAAGCTTAAGCCCGGACCGGCGTAGAACACAGGAAAGGTTCAGCCGGTAGGCGTTTCGATTGTTCAACCTCTGATAGCCGCCCTTTTTCCAGATCAGACACCCGGCCTTCTAACTTGTCGTATAGCCCCTTTGACATCTTTGAAGCCGCTCTCGGCAGCCGTCTTCAGATCGCTGATTCGGGCAGACAATTTGGAGTCGAGATCATCGATGCGTTTGTTAAGGGCATTTCCCAAATCATCAATCCTTTTACCAGGTGCGTCTGCGCTTGCTGTCTTTCCAACTGCCGAGCAGAATGGCTCCAATCGAAGGAATGTCCGTAGAACATTTGCAGGGCGCTGTTATCGGGCGCGTTTATTCTCCCAATGAATCGATCAAATCCCAACGGTAAGCGGTTCTGATATAGCCAAGAACAAGATCCACTGGCTTCCGCCCCATATTAAGCGTCGCGTGCCGGAAAGCGCCGGGCGGTAGAAGTGTGTCAAGCTTAACCATCGTTCGCCGGAGTGCATTCGCCGGAGTGGTCAAGGTCCTCCGCCCCAAAGAACAAATCCGCGATCTCGGCGTTCACTCAGGCGAATCCCAATCCTCGGGCAGATTAATTTCGTTCTTCAGAAAGCCGAAGCCCAAGTTGGTGGTTGGCTCAGGACTTGCTGGTACGGGGTGGACGATCGCTGGTTTGTCTTGCATGTCTTCTGTACCTTCACGCAGCTGGCTGCTAATCGATATTGATACAAAATTGATACAAACAAGGTTGACACAAACAAAGCTGACAGGCTGAAACAAATCTGCCCTGGTCTGTTTGGCGGTATACTAGCTATTTACTCCCCCACTACAGATTGGAAGGACTGCTCCCATGGATGAAAAAGAGCGCGCTCGTACGTTGACCGCGGCGCTGGGCCAGATTGAGAAACAGTTCGGAAAGGGTTCGATCCTGCGGCTTGGGTCGAAGGAAGCGATCGTACCGGTTTCGACGATCTCGTCGGGATCTATTTCGGTCGATTACGCGCTGGGCGTGGGCGGCTTTCCCCGAGGACGCATTTGCGAGATTTTCGGGCCGGAGTCTTCGGGCAAAACGACGATTGCACTGCAGGTGATTGCGGAAGCGCAGAAGGTGGGCGGCATGGCGGCGTTTATCGACGTTGAACATGCGCTCGACCCGGTGTATGCGAAGAAACTGGGCGTCGATGTGGACAACCTGCTGGTTTCGCAGCCGGATTTTGCTGAACAGGCACTTGAGATTACCAGCGCTCTGATCACTTCAGGGTCGATCGATGTGCTGGTGGTGGACTCGGTGGCCGCTCTGGTACCCAAGTCGGAACTGGATGGCGAAATGGGCGACTCGCACATGGGTGTGCAGGCCCGGCTGATGTCGCAGGCGATGCGCAAGCTGACCGGCATTGTTTCGAAGTCAAATACCTGTCTGATTTTTATCAATCAGATTCGGGAAAAAATCGGCGTAATGTTTGGGAATCCCGAGACCACCACAGGCGGACGAGCGTTGAAGTTCTATTCGTCTGTTCGGGTGGATATCCGGCGCATCGCGGCGATCAAGGACGGCGATGTGGTGACCGGAAATCGCACCAAGGTGAAGATCGTCAAGAACAAGGTCGCTGCGCCGTTTCGCGAGGCCGAGTTCGACATTATCTACGGCGAAGGCATTTCACGTGAGGGAGATCTGTTAGATCTGGGCGTGACTCATAACGTGGTTGAGAAGAGCGGCTCTTGGTTCAGCTACAAGGGCGAGCGTATTGGACAAGGACGAGAGAATGTACGGCAGTTTCTGCGCGACAACACCGATATTCGCGACCGGATCGATGTTGAATTGCGCAAGAGCCTCGGCTTAAACAAAAATACCGAAGCGCCTGAAGCTCCTGCGCCAACACCGATCGATACGCCAAAGGCCGCCAGCGCTCGCGGGCGCTAGACAGCTTTGTAAGACATTTAAGCGCCTAATGTGGTCGGTTTCCGGTCTTTCCACTTTCCCCGTGTGAAGTCCGGAAACTTGACTGGCGCACTACCGGCCGCGACTGAATCGACGCTCAGAGGTCCGGGCGCACACCAGGCCGCTAAGTCATAGACGTCCATGTCGGGCGGCAAGCCTTTGCGCATACACTCCAGCAACCGATAGCATTCCAGGAAGTCCATGCCACCGTGTCCGCCGAGCTTGCGGGCGATCTCACCTTCACGACGCCAGAGTGGATGTTCGTACTCGGCCTTGTATTTATCGATGGTTCCCCACGCCTCTTCGCCGGGCTGCCCGTCAAAGTAGATGCGTGGCGGATAGTCTTTAAAGATGCCTTTAGTGCCGGCGATGCCATTCAAGCGGTCGTAGGGCTGAGGGTTTGAGGTGTCGTGCTGGAGATTGATGGTCAGGCCGTTGGCGGTTTTGATAAGCGAGGTGTTCATGTCGCCGTCGATGTAGCGTTCTTTCCACTTCGGATCACCCTTGGGAACATGGTCGGCGCGATACGCGGCGAATCCCTTGGCGGGCGAGCTCATAGAGACCATGTAGTCAAAACGATCGCCGCGATTGATACCCATGTAGTTGGCGACGGGGCCGAGGCCGTGAGTTGGGTAGAGGTTGCCGTTGCGCTGGGTGTGATAGGCGCGCCGCCACAGCCCTTCTCCTTTATTCGAGAATCCTTCTTCGCGCAGATCGTGCAGGTAAGCACCTTCGCCGTACAACAGATCCCCAAAGAGTCCGGCGCGGATCATGGCGAGAACCATTGTTTCGTTGTAGCCGTAGCAGCAGTTCTCGAGCATGATGCAGTGACGGCGGGTTCTTTCGGAGGCATCGACGAGTTGCCAGCACTCATCGATGGTGAGCGCGGCGGGGACTTCCGATAACGCGTGCTTGCCGTTCTTCATGGCGAACAGAGCCATGGGCGTGTGCCAATTCCAGGGCGTTGCGATCAGAGCGACGTCGATATCGTCGCGTTGCAGGAGTTTTTCGAATGCGTGGTCGCCGTCGGTGTAGAGCTCCGGGGCTTTCTGGCCCGCTTTTTCGACCAGCGATTGCGCGTTCCTGGCCTGGGCGGGAGCGATGTCGCAAATAGCCATCACTCTTGCGTCCGCCGCGAGAAGATTCTCAAGCAGCGAGGTACCGCGACCGCCAACGCCAATTAACCCCAGGCGCGGTTCGCCTTCTTTGAAGGGCATATTCAGGACGGACTGCTGGCCTTCGGCCGCGGCTGGGATGGCAGCGGAGGCGGCGAGCGTGGCGCCAATTTGAAGGAAATGTCTACGAGATGGTTCGGAGTCGGACATGTGATTTTCTCAACTATAGAACGGAGTTGTTGTCGCGATATAGTTTGTAGCGATGTTTCGAACATTTGGATTGGCGATCGCCGGCCTGGCTTGCGTGGCGGTTGCATTTGGGCAGGCAGTGGTGAAGTCTCCGGACGGGCAACTTGCCATTGCCTTCCATACGGCCGAAGGGGGGCGGTTAGTTTACGCGGTCACTTACAAGGGTAAGGCTCTGGTGGAGGATTCGGGACTGGAATTGACATTGCAAGGTGCGCGTCCGCTCGGCAACGATGTGCGGATCACGGGCCAGACACCGTCGCAATTTGATGACACATACACATTAGTTACCGGGAAGGCGAGCAAGGTGCGGAATCACTACAATGCGCTGTCGCTGACGGTGGAAGAGAACAGCGGACCGCATCGCGAGCTGACGATTGAAGCGCGCGCTTATGAGGATGCGGTCGCGTTTCGGTACGTGGTGCCCGAGCAGCCGCGGCTGCATGACTACCGGTTAGTCGCGGAAAACACGGAGTTCAAGATCAGCAAAGATGCGACCACCTACGCGCTAGTCCTGCCGCATTTTCACACGATGTACGAATCGGAGTTTCTGAAGCTTCCGATCAGTGCGTTTGGCAGTACGAACGGACTGTCACGGAGCAATCTGATCGGGCTGCCGCTGACGATGGAAGTACCGGGAGCCGGCTGGATGGCGATTACCGAGGCGGACATGCGGGGCAATGCCGCGATGTACCTGACGAATCCGAATTTGGGTTGGAGCGGTAAAGAGTTTGTGTCGCGTATCGCTCCAGGGGATGACCCGGAGTTGGTTGTGAAAGGGGCACTGCCACATCACTCGGCGTGGCGGGTGTTGATGGCCGGCGATGAACCGGGCCGATTGATCGAGTCTAATATTCTGACGAATTTGAATCCGGAGTCAGAGATCAAAGACACATCGTGGATCCATGCGGGCCTGACTGCGTGGGACTGGTGGAGCGGGGATATCGACAAGAGCGGCAAGCACGCTTTCACGACGGACAACATGAAGTATTACGTTGACTTTGCGGCAAAGTCCGGCTTTCGGTATATGCTGATCGACGCCGGATGGTCAGTGCCGGGTGACATCACACAGATGAACGGCAAAGTGGACGTGCCGGAAGTGGTGCGCTACGCGGCGACGAAGAATGTGAAGGTCTGGATCTGGCTGACTTACACGGAGACGGACCGGCAGATGGAAGAGGCGTTCCCGCTGTATGAGAAGTGGGGTGTTGCGGGAATGAAGATCGACTTTGTGGAGCGCGACGACCAGAAGGGGATCGACTTTTATTACCGCGCGGCGGAACTGGCGGCACGGCATCATTTGATGGTTGATTTTCACGGGGCGACCAAGCCGACTGGGATGGATCGAATGTATCCGAATGCGATGGGTTATGAAGCGGTGCTCGGCATGGAGCAGTCGAAAGGGAGCACGCGTGACAACCCGGATAACCGGGTGATGCTGCCGTTTACGCGAATGCTGGCGGGCCGGATGGACTACACGCCGGGAGGATTTGAGAATGTCACGCGGGATGAGTTCGTGGCGCGCGGAGATCATCCGATGGTGACGGGAACGCGGGCGCAGCAACTGGCAATGTACGCGGTTTACGAAGCGCCCTTTCAGATGGTGTCGGACACGCCGAAGAACTATCAGGACCAGCCGGCCTTCAAATTTATACAGCATGTTCCGGCGACTTGGGACGAGACGAAGGTGATCAATGGAGATCCGGGGCAGTACGTTACGATTGCGCGGCGCAGCGGCAACGGATGGTGGCTGGGAAGCATGACGGGTTGGACGGCTCGAGAGCTGGATCTGCCGCTTTCGTTTCTGCAATCCGGTAAGTGGACGGCTGAGATTTACGCCGATGCCGATGATGCGGACCGGTACCCGAAGAACGTCAGCATTCAAAAGAAGATAGTGGACGCCAGCATGCGCTTGAAGGCCAAGCTGGCGCCCGGAGGCGGTTATGCGGTGCGGTTTACGCCCGTTGAGAAGTGACGCCGGGCCGGAGAAGGTCACCCACTCGCACCGGAAGATCGCGAACACGGATGCCGGTGGCGTGGTAGACGGCAGCCGTGAAGGCGGGAGCGACTTCGAGTGACGCCCCCGTCATTCAGGTGGAATAAATGGATTTGTGGAGGTAATCCCTACCGCTCCTTGTCCGGCGGCGCCAGAATGCGGTTAGTCCCAGCCCGGCGTATATGGCGATGGCCGGCATGTTCACATCACGAAAAATGGTCGCAGCCGTAGTAGATCAAGGCAGAGACCACAGTCATGACAATGAGGCTATGCACGACCGCCCACCGAACCGTCCGGTAAGGCTTGCGAGCACATTCAGCCATCCCAAGCAGCATCAAGGCAAAGACCGGTAGATACCCGATGGTTCCAGGAGTGACTCCATCTTGGGGAAAAAAGGCAATCCTCGTTGGGAACTTTGCAGAAAGCACGCCTGGCCCTTGCTGAGGACTATGTTGCTCTCGGGAAATTAGCGGACGCCCACAGGCTGGAGACAGATTCAAAAGAGACGTCGAAATAGCTGAACTTTTTCAATGCTTTGCTGGCGCGCACCGCGGGCCGGTCGCCTTTGTCTGTATTCCGACTGCGCTGGTAGATGTGTTCCAAGCAGTTCGCGATTTTTCCATCAATCGGGCTTCTTTCCGCGGGTCGCCGTTGGCTGGGAGATCCTGGGTCCGCAGTCAAGAACACCACGCCAAGAAGTCAAACGAACATGAAAGTCTGATCAAGCTACGTTCATGTGGTAAGTATCTCTACGTGGACCGGTTTGGATGTCAGATGGGAGTGCGGTGGTACAGTGATGATTGTGGTCGGGTTGGAGGGCTATGTTGCGACCTTACGGTAGATTGAGTGTGTTATGAAGTGTGTTACGTCGGTTGGATTTTGTTCAATTTCTTGAACTTCTTTCAAACTAATTACCTATTTCAAGAGGCTTCGGAAGCTCAAATCCTTCCCCGTCCACTATTCACCGGCCTTCGAAGTGTGTACGCCGTTGTAGCTCAGTTGGTAGAGCACTTCCTTGGTAAGGAAGAGGTCTCGGGTTCGATTCCCGACAACGGCTCCATTCCTAAAAGGCTCCGCATCCGCCCTCCGGCGATCAGCCAAACACTCACCAGCAGACCTCCAACCGAAATCAAAACCGACTGCCATAGATAATCCGGCTGGAACGACATCTCAATGCGAGTCAACCCCGCACCCACCGGCATCCCACGAAACGCCAGGTTAGTCGCCAATAAAGTCGCCGGTTTGCCGTTTGCCGTCGCGCGCCACCCAGGATAGAAGGTCTCGGACGTCACCAGGTAAGCCGGTCCACTTGTCCGCACCAGCAACTCAAGGCGGTTATGCTCATAAGCTGTCACCTGCACCGTGCCGTTTGCAGCCTTTGATCCTTGCCAGTTCGCATCCAGGTTTTCCACAATGGCCTCGTACGCGGGGTGCACGATTTTGGGAAGCAGCGCTCTCGCTTGTTCCATGTCGGCCGCGTGAACCACGTGGTTAACCAGGTAAAAACGTGGCAGCGCAGATTCGTTCTTCCAGAGATGAAGACCCGGTGCCTCGAGTTCTACAAACTTTTGCGCAGGGAGAAGTGGATGATCGTCTCCCGCCACCAGGAAGCCAACGTTGATGGCGTCTACCCACGGGGTGCTGTCCGGGTTCTTCAGCATCTGAATGCGGTCCCAGAAAACCTGCCCCGAAAAGCTCAGCCGGAAATAATAGTAGCGCAGCAAATTGAAAGGATCGTCCCCAACCGCGGAGTAGATGCGATACATGTCGGCTCCTGCTCGTAAGGGCCAGAAATCAGGCGAGACAAAGTCGATCCGAGGCGCGGGCACGGAACTGCCCATCAGCCGGTGAACCCCATTCACCGGAGCGGGATTGCCTTCCGTTGCATATTCGGATTGAGCCTGCCGGTAGCCGCCGCGAGAGGTGTTTAGAGGCCGGTTGGAAGACACAGCAATCAGATTGATGGCGGCCAGCAACGCAACCGACCAGGAGACGAACTCTTTCTTCGGCAGCTTGACCATTTGCAGAACCAAGGCGGCCGTCACAGCCACCCATAGGCAAAACGCCATCAATGCGAACCCGGCGTACAGAGAGCCCCGCAGTGAGCCAAGCCGCTCGTAAATTGACTCATAGATGGGAGTTGCCTCGCCAAGCATCCAAACAGTGCTGACCACCACAAATAGCAGCGAAATCGCTAGAAGTTTTTTCATGCCGCTTTCCGTGCCGCGTGCGAGGAGAAGCAGGGGAGCAGCCACCAGCAGAATAGCCGCCGGGTGCCCGCAGTAGGTGTACAGGAACGTGAAGTTGAAGGGCAGATGATAGCTGGTATCGAAAAGATGGTAATGATTCGGAAGAAAGAAGGAGACAAGACTCTGTACCGGCAGGCCGCCGCCGTGAGCGAGCCAGAGTGGGCGGAGCTTAGCGATACTCAGGTTGACTGCTTGTAGTGTCGGAATCAACTGGACGGCGCAGGTAACGGCGCCAAGCGCAATACCAGCAATCAGCGCCAGCGCCGAACGCCAGGAATCCGTCCCCGCCAGCAGCAACGCTACTGCAAAGAAGACCGCAAATGCCACTGCGATGACCGTGCATTGGGGAAAGCCGCTCAGGATGGAAAGTGCGGTCGCGATCGACGTTATGCCAATCCACCTGGCCGTCCACCCCAGAGCGAGTTCCACTGCGCACCACAACAGAAGCGGGAACCAGGCAGCACAGCAGATCGCACCGAGGTGCTGCGATTGGGACGCAAAGAAGGCACTGAGTTCATAGGTAGTGCCTGCGAAAAGAGCCACCGGAATCGTGCACCCGAGTCGGCGCATAGCAAAGAACAGAAAGAGACCGCCGAGAGCCATGTGCAATGGGACGAGTGCCTGCAGCCAGAAAAATAGCTTTTGTCCCTGGCTCAGATTGCCGAGTAGGAGAGCAATCCAGGTCACCGGGTAGAATGCCTGCGCCTGTATATCGGCGTACCCGGGAGCGCCGCATGCGCTGTAAGGATTCCAGAACGGCAGAATGTGCTCCCTGAGACAACGCGCCATGAAGGACGCAATCGGAAGGTGCCATCCTTCTATGTCGAACGGGATGTGCCGCGTTCTCGAGATCACCACACTGCGAAAGAATAGAACCGGCTGCAGCATCAGCAGCGGGGCGGCGATCAGCGTCTGCTGACGTTGCGTCAGGGTAGGAACGCTGAAAGTCGAATCTCCACTAAGGGAATGAGGCTGCGATTGGCTTGCCTGCTTGTGAAGCGTTCCATCCATAAGCGCCCGCTAGCGTGGACGGACCTCGACTCTGACGTGCCCCACGGTATTCTCCGCGCTTCGTGCTTTGCCGTCCGAAACGTCCTGCAGAAAGAATTGCGTGCCGTTCTTCACCCAGAATCCAGTCTGTTCCTGACTCGGTCCTTTCGAAGAGGCGAAGAGCGCGCCATCCGGTGCATCGACATGCACCTCGACAAACATGTTTGCCGGGATCTGCCAGGTGAGAGTAGTGCGTCCGGTCTGTCCAGTCGTCAAGATTACGGCTGGTGTTGCGATCAAGACCGGCTTGTGACTCACCGTCGGCAATGGCAGAGGCGTGTTCTCCTGCGCTGTTTGCGTAGCTCCCACTACAGTAGGAAAGACCAGGAAGGTGGGCGTACCGTGCGTGTCGCTAATAGTCGTTGCCGCCCCTATCGCGAAGCCGTTGTCTTTGAGCCCCTGCTGCAAAAAGGCCGAAGCTTTGGCCAGCATTACCTTCTCGGGAACATGGGTCACCACGTAGCAGTCGGGCGCTTTGCAGGCCGCAAACTGGTCGCGATCGAAACTGCCTCCGTTTAAATTAAAAACTTCTTCCGTGACAGAAATCTGGTCGCGGCTACGCAGCGCCAACACATCAGCAATGCCCCAATCCGCGGTCAGAACCTGCCTTGCTCCTAGCGCCGACAGCTTTGCGGCGAGCGCCGCGTCGGCATCGGTCCAAGGTGTTGTGGCACTGTGCAGCAGTAAGGCGCCGTAATCGGCAAACATGGTCATCGCTCCGCCGAGCGCCAGCAACGCCACGCCACCCGCGACCACTCGTTTAGCAGCCGCGGACCGCCACGCGGCAAGGCATCCGAAGGCCAGGGCCACGGACGCATACCAGTTCAACCAGAACAGCACGGTGTGGTGGATCGAGCGCCCCGCGTCCGGGGTGAGCGCCGATTGCAGCCAGCCAACAAATCCGGAAATCAGAAAGAACGCGATCCATCTCCGCTGTGTTCCGTTCGCTGTAATCAGCCCCAGGACCAGGACCAGCACACCGGCCGGAAATCGCCAGGAAGAAGGAGGATTGGAAAAGCGCGAACTCAACCAGCCAGCTGCATGCGAAAGCGGATGCATCACTCGATCCGGATTGGTATTTTGGAGATCAACGTTGGCCGCCGTCTCTCCATTGAGGGAAAGAGCGAAATACCAGGCTTTGTCGCCGACGCCGGACGTCGTCAGGTGATCGGTGCTCTTCAATGTGCCGCCGCGGCTCTGCAGATTGTATTTGAGAAGGGGCGATGCGCCGATGAGCAGCGCGACTACGAACAGTCCGGCGGCCGGCCAGCGCCAGGCGCGCACCAGCAAAGGAAGACCCATGATCAGCACAGCCACAAGGAGTCCGGCGAAATTCCAGATGAACAGCGCCTTATTCCAGAACGCAAGCCCGAAGGCGAGACCGGCCAGGAACGCATACTGGTCGCGCTTGCCGTCGTACCACTTCAGGATTGCGAGCAGCCCGGTAACCAGCAGGAAGTTCTGCACCACAACCGGACCCCAGTCGAAGACCGAGGTGACGAGAAAGACCACGTCCGTACTCAACAGCACGACCGCGACCGTCGCCGCCGTCTTGCCCTGTAGCCGCTGCAGCAGCCGGCCTGTCAGCAGGATTGTCACAGCCGCCAGTAAGAGCATCGGCAGCCGGACAGCATAGCGCGAATAGCCCAGAGCGCCCAGAATGGGGAGATAGATCCAGCTTTTCAGCGCCCCCAGATACGGCATCATCATGGAGGGGAGGAAATGGTGGTGTACGCCGATACGTGAAAGCGCCGAGTCGGGATGCCAGAGGTCGTAGACGAACATCACCTCGTCCGTCTGGAAGCCGGTAAGCGGCAACAACAGCAGTCCCGCAAGCAGAAAGACTGCAACATTCAGTGCCGAATAAGCGATGAAGATGTCGAACCGAAGCGGCGCCGGCGGCGACTTGGGAGCAAGCGACGGGATCGAGTAATTGTAAGATCGTGAACCATTCGCGCTCTGCGAATCAGGTTGGGACATCGAAACCCGATTATAAGAGACGCACCTCAGCAGGCTGGTAAGCCGGGAGATTGACGTGATATGATATCAAGTGGGTGTGCCATCAGCGCGCAGCCGAACTGTTCCTGGGCCCGTTGCTGGCGGTCGCACGGAACGTTGGGTAGACGGCTTTCGCGTCCGGACAAACCCTTTCTGTACTCTCCTAAGGGACAACGAAGTTTTCAGCTAGTGGAAATCTGAACATCATATGGCGAAAGAGAAATTTGACCGCAGCAAGCCGCATGTAAATGTAGGGACCATAGGGCATATCGATCACGGAAAGACGACCCTGACGGCGGCGATTACGAAGACGCTGGCGAAGCACAATCCAAAGGTAAATAAGTTCCGCAGCTTCGACTCAATTGACAATGCGCCGGAAGAGAAAGCCCGCGGAATCACGATCGCGGTGGCGCACGTGGAGTACGAGACAAAGAGCCGGCACTATGCGCACGTGGACTGCCCGGGGCACGCGGACTACATCAAGAACATGATCACGGGAGCGGCGCAAATGGACGGCGCGATCCTGGTGGTGGCGGCGACTGACGGCCCGATGCCGCAGACGCGCGAGCATATTCTGCTGGCCCGCCAGGTCGGTGTGCCGTACATTGTTGTCGCTTTGAACAAGGTCGACATGGTGGACGATCCTGAACTGCTGGAACTGGTCGAGCTCGAGGTACGGGAACTGCTGACCAACTACAAGTTCCCCGGCGATGATCTGCCCGTGGTGAAGGTCAGTGCACTCGGGGCTTTGAACGGCGAAGCCAAGTGGGACGCCACTATCGATGAATTGATGGCGCAGGTGGATTCTTACATTCCGCTTCCAGATCGTCCCAAAGATCGTCCGTTCCTGATGCCGATTGAAGACATCTTCTCGATCCAGG
>CBAAAA010000099.1:0-12121 GCA_964658695.1 uncultured Solirubrobacteraceae bacterium
GGGCCGTCCGGATTTGCACGGCTGCCGAGACCCTTGCCGTTGAGGATCGCCAACTGACCGTCGTCGAGTACTTCAACTCCGGTCGGGTACCAGCCGGTGGGCACAAATCCGAGCACGCGGCTGCGGGCCGTCGAGACATCCGCAACGGCTATCGCGTTTGCATCCGAGCACGCCACATAAAGTCTGCTGGCCGTCTTATCCATGGCCAGTGCGGATGGCGTCATGCCGAGCGGATGCATGGGACTCGTCGAAACGTTAATGGTTTCAATCTGGTTCATCTCCCCACTGGGAGCGACACCCAAAACGTAAACGCTATTGGTATTGGCGGCCGCAATGAACAGCCTCGCAATGAACGTCGAGGTCTCCCCTTCCTCCACAGGAGCCGGCTTGTTAAGCCACAACATATCGGTCGGATGCGCAGCAACACGAGTCCGCCCCAGTTCCCTGCCGCTGCTGGCGTCATACTGAAACAAGGCCGCTTCCGCCCAACTGGTTTCGAGCACTCTGTGACCTCCTGGAGTGACGAAGAGCCTATACGGGCGTTTGCCGCACTTCCACTCGTCGATTACAGTCCCACTCTCCAGATTGATGACCGAGATGCTGTCACCGTAGACGTTTGCCGCGTACAGCACATGCGCATCCGGAGACAACACAACGTCCCCGATGAAGTTATTCGCTTGTGCTTTGGCATCGCGCACAGCAGAAAACTGGCGGGTTTTCTTCAACTCACCGGTCTGCTCGTTCAACTGCAGCTCATAAACGTTGGTGGAACTTCCTCCCCCGACATAAACCTTGTCACCTGAGGGCGCAAAACGCAGTCCGAGCCAGGCATCCGGCAGTGGTGTTCTGCCAAGTTCCTTCTTCTGGGACACGTCGATGACGCTCACTGTAGGCGGGTTGTAACCGCCGTTCAGCACAAGAAGATATTTGCCAGTAGGCGATAACGCGGAACTCATCGGAAAAGTATCCAACGGAACCTGTTGTCCCGCGGGACGAATCACCCACCCGCTATTCAACATAAAGCCGCCGTCTGGAAGCGGACCGACGCGCTCCTGCGTGCCATGCTGCGGGCGCAACACCAGGAAGCCACCGCAGAGCAGCGTTCCTATCAAAAGAAGCGCACGAATTCGGCTCACTCTGAGAACCTGTTCGCGATAGGAAAGCGGCGACCGACGCCGAAGGCCTTCTTGCTGATTCTCAGCCCGGGCGCCGCCTGCTGACGCTTGTACTCGTTACGATCCACCATACGAATGATCTCCCGAACAAGTTCCAAGGGTAGGCCCTCCTTGGCCGCAATATCTACCGCTGATTTGTACTCTTCGATGTAATCTGCCAGCACCGTGTCCAGAACCTCGTAGGGAGGCAAGCTGTCCGTATCTTTCTGATCTGGACGAAGCTCAGCCGAGGGCGGCTTGGTGAAGGTGTTGCGCGGGATAGGTCCGGTGAGGCCACGTTTCTCATAACCTGCGTTCGCTATTCGCGCCAGCCGGTAAACCATAGTTTTCGGCACATCACTAATCACCGCCAGGCCACCGCACATGTCTCCATAGAGGGTGCAGTATCCGACGGCGATTTCACTCTTGTTACCGGTCGTGAGAACCAGCGACCCGAATTTGTTCGATAGCGCCATCAAGGTCACACCGCGAAGGCGCGATTGCAAGTTTTCCTCGCTAGTATCGGCGTTGTAGGACGAGAACAAGGGTGCAAGCGTCTCCATCATGCTTTCATATCCGGAATTAATCGGAACAACTTCAAACCGGATTCCGAGTTGGCGGGCGAGGCAGCAGGCGTCCGTGAGACTGTGCTCGGTGGAGTACGGGCCCGGCATACCAACACCCATGACGTTCTCCTTGCCCACTGCATCTACTGCGATCGCGGCTACCAGGGCAGAGTCAATGCCGCCGCTGAGGCCGAGCAGGACGCTGCGGAAGCCGCACTTACGCACGTAATCTCGAGTGCCGAGCACCAGAGCCTCGTACGCAGCCTCATCGACCGTCAGGCCACAATCATGGTTGTCGCCTCGCCCAGTTTCAGAGTCGAAGCAGATCAGATCCTCCTCGAAGGACTTTGCGCGGGCAGTCAGCACGCCTTCCGCCGTCATACAGAAACTCGATCCGTCGAAGACCAGCTGATCGTTGCCGCCAACCATGTGTACATAAGCAACCGGGAGATTGAAGCGCCTGGTCAGGGCTTCGAAAATGGCTTGCCGCTGAGCACGCTTTCCAATATTCCAGGGTGAGGCGTTGATGGAGACAATTAGATCTGCTCCCTGCGCCACCAGTTCCTCAATGGGATCGTGCGAGTAACGGCGGCGCTCCCAAAACTGCTTGTCATTCCAGAAGTCCTCGCAGATCGCGAGCGCGACACGGTTTCCATTCAGCTTAAAGATGCTTTGGCTCTCCGCCGGCTGGAAATAACGAACTTCATCGAAGACATCGTAAGTTGGCAGAAGGATCTTGCGCTGATCGAAGATCAACTGCCCTCGCTGCATCACGGCGGCTGCGTTTTGCGCTTTGATCGCCGCATCGCCACGTGTTCGCGCTACATATCCGACACAGAGTGCCGTGCTGAGCGATGCTGTTTCCCGAACCAACCGGTCCAGTGCTCGCGCCGTACTATCGAGAAACGCGTTCTTTTCTACCAGATCACGCGGTGGGTATCCGGTAAGCGAGAGCTCTGGAAACGCAACCAGCTCCGCACCCCACTCTTCGGCCTCCCGGGCATATTGAAGGATCTTGGAAACGTTTCCATCCAGATCTCCTACTGTGGTGTTGATCTGCGCCAAGGCGATCCGCATGCGAAACTTTATTGTATCGGCGTGAGCCTGGCGGAACTTCGACTCGAATCCGAGCACGCAATTAAGGCGTCTAATGGATGTAGGACCCCAAGGCCGGGAGTGTTTAGGAAGAGGCTGAGAATGCGGAAATTACTTTCGTTCGTTGTATTGCTGCCTTTGGTGGCAGTCGTCAGCCTGGCTGGCCCTCCGGCCGGTTCTCAGTCTTCTGGAGGCCACAGCAGTTCCTTCGGTTCCTCTTCCGGAGCGCATAGTTCGGGAGCTCGAAGCTTTGGAACACGTTCTGGGACTTCAATGCCGCTAACCGGCCCTGCGCCTTTTGGGGCTTCCGGACCGGCTCCCGTTAATGCGACCGGCAGCCTTCGTCCCGTTTACGGTCAGAGCGGCGGCCGCCGCTATCCCGCGGGAACCGTCCGCAGGGGAGGACGGTACCCGTATGGGTATTATCCAGGGCCATTTGTGCTGCCGTATTACGGTTATGACGGTTACGGGAACGGTTATTACGACTCACCTGATTACGGTCCAGGTGGGGATCCAGGCTACGGCTATGACGACCCTCAGGCGGCAGCGGTGAACCAGGACATGCTTGGTCAACAGGTCGATCGGCTCACTGCGGAAGTGCAGGACATGAGGTCTCAACAAGCTCAGCAGCAGAGCGCGCCTCCAGCAGCTCCGGCTCGGAAGCCAGATGATTCGGACGCGCAGAACGACGTACCTGTGACTTTGGTCCTACAATCCGGCCAACAGGTACAAGTAAAGAACTATGCGGTAGCGAATGGTGTGTTCTGGGATTTCTCGAGGCATCCGGCGCAAAAGATCCCGGTCTCAGCTATCAACGTCGCGGCTTCCGAGAAAGCGACCGCTGCCAATGGCGGTGACTTCCCGCCGCTCGGTCAATAATCGCCAGTCAACATTTGCTGTCAACGGCTGAGCATCGGTGAACAGCACGGAGTCTGGACCGGCTTGAACTCCATCATTTCCACTCTGGTCAGATCGGCGTCGTAAAGGTTCAGCTGCCACTTTCCATCAAGACCGATTTTCGGCTGCTCTGGTGGAGTTGTAAGCCGAGAGACAACCGTCTTGTCCGCAGCCTTGAGGTCCTTCACTCCAAGTGCAATATGGTTGTTCACCCCACGCGACTTGGGAGAAGGATTCGTGACCCTCAGCATATACTCCAGCCAGTCATCTCCATCCGGGACCCGCATATCTACCCAATTCGTCTCTCCATTTCGACCGCCGTACCAAATGACTGAGAAACCGAGAATGTCTTTGTAGAAGCGATCTTCGGCCGCGCGATCGTGCACGATAAAACCCGAGTGGATCATGTGGTCTGAAATTCGAGTCTCGGGAAGCAGTTTTCCGAAACGCATCTGGTGGATCGAACCCGGCATGTACTGCACAAATTCGATCTTTCGGCCCTCCGGATCATCCACCATGAAGCTGAGATTCTTATCCAGACCGGGCTTGAGCGCCGCAGGGACTTTCAGCCCTTTTAAGGCGAGGTAATCGCGCATTTTTCTAGCGTCGGTCGTTTCAAATGCAACGTGCGAGAGTCGATCCTGCTCGTCGCCTTTCAGCCCGGGGTAGACCTCAATGTACTGATGGTCGTTCACCTTGTAATAGTTCAGCATCAATCCGCCGCTCGGCTTATCCAGGCTGAAATGGCCGTATCCAAGAGCGTGGCCGTAGAACTCCTCGGCTTTGGCAATGTCACTGACAAACAGGCCCACATGAGCCAGCCCAATGATCGGCGGCCGCTCTACTGTGGGCTGATGATCCGACTGCATCCGTGCATGCAGAAGAAAGCAGCTACTGGCGACCAGCAGCGCTGAAGCGATCACAGAGTGTACTTTTCCCATTGCTTATCTGTCGCCTGGATCAGAACAGCAGCTTCAGCGCCAGCTGGATATCTCGCGGAGAGTTCACCTGGTCAGAGATCACGCCCGCTTGCGGAGACCCAATCACCGTATTGGGATTGTCAAACTGTGGGTGGTTCAGGATGTTGAACAGCTCCGCTCTGAACTGCAGATGCATGCGCTCCTTGACCGGAATCTCTTTGAAAAGAGACATATCAAGCTGCACGGCTCCTGGTCCTCTCAAGTAAGGAAGCAGGCGGCCCGTGTCCCCATAAGTAAACGGCGCCGGAACCCCAAATGCGCCGGCGTTGAAGTAATCGTTCACGCGATTCGAGACAGAACCGGATGTGTAAATCGGCCCACCTACATAATTCGGGCGTTGCACGTTCCCGGCGTAAGAATAAGCATTGTAGTTATATAGCGTGCTGCTTTGGGTGGTCAGGCCAAGCGGTGCGCCAGTATGCATATTGAAGATGCCATTCAACTGCCAGCCGCCGGCAATCGCGTTCACCAGGCCGCCATGGTTCAGGAAAGCTTTTCCTTTGCCTAAAGGAAGGTCCCAGTTTCCATTTACCGTCAGGTAATTCGGAGTATCGAAGCTGGCCACGGAGCGGTCAGCGCGGCGGTTATTCCAATCTTGTATGTAGCCGGCGCTGAAACTCTCGCCCGGGAAGCCGGCGTAGGTATCGGAAGGCAGAACATCGTCGATCAGCTTAGAGTAAGTGTAGGAGAGCAGCATCCCAACTCCGTGTGAAAATCTCCGTTCCACTTTCAATTGCAGCGAGTGATAAATCGAGTTACCGTAAGAGTTCGATTCCGCCGTAATAGTCTCAAATTGAGGATACGGCCGGAGTAACTGACTCTGCTGCACAGTGGGCGTACTAAGCGGTCCACTGCTAATCAGACCATAGTAGGGGTTGGGAACGAGGTTCAACAGAGCGTTGCCCATTGACAGATACTGATCCGGCAGTTGATTGTAATTTACCGGGCTATAGAGATGGACCCCATGACTGCCCGCGTAGGCAACGCTCAACAGAAATGAGCCGGGCAGGGTGCGCTCAATTCCAAAGTTCCACTGCTCCGCGTAAAGATTCAGACGTGCACGATCCATTGTTTCCAGGCTCTGGCCGAGCAAGGTGAGCAGACCGTCGCTGCTGCCAGGAGCGCGTGTATAGCCATTCGGGAATGGATTGTTCAGCAGATCTACAGGAGTCACGCCATTCACGGTACTGTTCCAGGCGGTTGAAGCAGAAAATCCCGTGTAAGGAGACATGTTCCCGGCAAAGGCAGCACCATTGGTGGGTCCGTAGAAGATGCCGAATCCGCCGCGGACGACCGTTTTCTGATCGGGTGAGTAGGCAAAGCCAAAGCGCGGTGCAAAGCCGGTTCGGTTGTTCTGAAACTGCCCGGTTGGCAAGCCATTCACGCCTGGGAATTCTAAACCTCCTCGGAGCGCCACTCCATTCACGTCCGTAATTGCCGTTCCATTCCAGTCATTAATTCGGTTGTACTTCTCGCTCCATGGGGCGTTGAAGTCGTATCGAAGTCCCAGGTTCAAAGTTAGCTTCGGGGAGAGTTTCCAGTCGTCCTGGAAGTAAAAGCCGTAGCTGTGATAGCTGACGAACTCCCCCGGGGAACTACTCTGAATGCTGCCGCTATCACCGGTTCCAAACAGAAACGAGGCGAAGCCGACACCGGAGTTAGGCGTGGCCGCTACCGGGTTCGGGCCCTGTGTGAAATCTGAAGAGAAGGAATAGTTGTTCGACGCCGGCTGGTGACGTTGTGACCAGCGATTGTCAAACCAGTCCGCGCCCACCTTGAAGGTATGAGCCCCGTGGACCTTCGTGAGGTTGGCATATTCGGAGAACGTGTCGTAAGACTGATTTGTATACTGGCAGTCGCCGATGAAGCCGCCGCCGGTGTCTGGCACGTTGATGGTCGCCCCCATTCCGCTTACGCTTATGCTGGGAAAACAGGGCGTCAGGCCCACGTTATTAAAGTAGGACGGCATTCCGACCTGTGTCGGATCAAAACCCAGAGCCGGGTTTTGCCTGCCCAGCCAGTAATGCAGAACGCTCGAGCTGAGTTCCAGCACAGTGGTTGGATTGACGACAAAGTTGTAGTTAGCCGTAGCCTCCTGGTTATGCGAGATGTCAGTCCCGTTTGTCGGCTGGCTGTAAGCAAAATTCGGATTTCCGCTCCCATAAACATCCGGCCGCTCAACAGTACCGGTGTTCTGCGACCAGCGCACGAAGATCTTTTGATTGTCGGTAATCTTCTGATCGACACGCAACGAGATCGTGTTTTCATTGGTGGGCGCTGACATAGTGCTGGTGAAGTTGTTAGTGCCTGTCAATGCATTTCCGACAGTGTTCGGCAGTGGGAGATACGCTGTTAGAGCCGCCGAGACTGGATTGATCTGTGAAGGCAACATCCGGTTACCGGGCAGCGGGGTGCGGGTGTATTGACCATTTGCCTGAACTGTTGAGAGCGGATTGTAGACAATGATCTGCTGGCCCGCCTGATTGTATGTTTGCGAGAAGTCTCCCATTCGCTGCAATGCGGTCGGCATCGTGCCGGATGTCGTGTAGGCACGTACCCACCTCAGGCCTTCATACGAAACGAAGAAGAAGGTCTTATTCCGGCCATCGTAGACTTTCGGAATGTAAACCGGCCCTCCGAACGCTCCACCAAACTGATTGAAGCGGATCGGAGCGATGGCCTCTCCCGCCGAATTGGCAAAAAAGTTATTGGCGTCAAAGTAGTTATTGCGCACGAAGTCATAAAGACTTCCATGTACCTGATTGGCGCCGCTCTTGGTGACGACGTTAATCACTCCACCCGCGGTGTTCCCAAATTCAGCCGGCACATTGCTGGTCTGTACCTTGTACTCCTGCACCAGATCAATCGGTGGATAAATGCCAGGGCCATTGAAGCCGGAGTTGGAGTTCCAGCCGCCGTCCAGCAAAAACATGCTGACATTCACGCGGCTTCCATTGATCGACAGAAACTGATCATTGTAGTTTCCGTAAGCCACCTGCGTGAAAAGATTCGGTGCTCTCACACCGGGCACCAACTGCGCGAAGCCGTAGCTGTTGCGCCCGTTGGTGGGCAGATCCATGATGCTGGTGTTCCCCAGCACGGTTCCGAGCGAGGACGACTCGGATTCGACCTGAACCGCGCTCTCCGTAACAGTCACCGTCTGAGACTGCTCGCCAATCTGGAGTGCGACATTCTGCGGAACTGTCTGTCCGACTTCAAGCGGAATCTGGCTCACCACGAAACTTCGAAAGCCTGACATAGTCACCTGAAACTTATATTGGGCAGGCGGTAATAACTGGAAGGAATAGTATCCGAGGTTGTTAGTCGTGGCGGTACGTGTTTCGTTGGTGCCGATATTGGTGAGCGTGACGGTTGCGCCCTCTACGGGCGCCTGACTCGCGTCAACGACATTTCCCGTAATCGATCCGGTGGCGGTCTGCCCAAAGGACAGGTTGCCGCAGAGGGCAAACCCTATGAACAATAGGAAGAATACTTGGATGAGTCTGAACAGCTTCATGGCTTTTCTCCTGCAGCCGGCCTGGTTTACTGGGGCCAGGCTGCAAAACAAACCTTAGCTGTGAAGGCCTCCTACGGGAAGCACTTCGTTGTTAACAAACGTTACGTAACGTGTTCCCGCTTAAAACAGGCCGTTTTTGATCACTCGATGCGTTTCATACTGCCAGCTCAAAGCCAAGTTGTGATCGAGGCCGCAGCGAACGACAACCTGGTAGGCGGGCGGGAACACAGCCGTTCCATCTGCCCTGAGTTTCATTTCCAGAATGTGTAGTCCCTCCAGAGATTGGAAGAACTCCAAAGCTGCCTGGGGACCAGCTGAAGTGATTCCCGAAAAGATGATGATCTGGGATTTGTTTCGAGGGTATGATTCACTTGGTAGAACGGTAACCAGCCCATACGCTCTTGTAAGCCGCCCTAATTGATCGTGACTGGGGCGAAATACCTGCTTCGCTCCGCTTCCGGGAACTCCATCGCTCACCACCTCCTCTAGCCGAACGGGATCGTAGTGGACCGAGAAAGGTGTACTCATCAAAAAACGGGCTGCAAGTGGACTGTAATTGGGTGATCCAATAAGCACGACGTTTCGGCCCCGAAGGGCGAATGCCTGCAACGACGATTCCGGTACGACCTGCGGAACTGCGCCGGCACGCGACAACAGCTGCACTGCTGACGTCGCGGCCAGCGAATCGCCGAACAGAAAAACATCCTGCGTGGTGTGCATGTACAGGTTCCCGCCCCCGTCCAGCATCTGCAGTCTTGTGTACCAGGAACTCACTTCCCTCGGCGCCTGTAAGAGCTGGATCGGCATTGGCGGAAGTTGCCCATCCTTGTAGGAGTGCAGCAACATGGCGGGCGGGGTCGCAATGCAGACCTCGACGGCCACGCCCGGCTTCAACATCGTTCCCCAAGCGCTCCGAATTACCGGATCAATCCGCGCGGAACTGGACACTCCGTCACGCTTCCACACGAGCAGAATGAGAGCAAAGGCGCTTAGCGCCAAGGCAAGGAGTGCGCCGGCCAGGAAAGGTTTCCAGATCCGATTCCACCCTGAGGCAGGGGTGAGGGCAGGAATCACAGGCGGTGGCTGCTCGACAGTTTGCGGTTCAACCGGAATCAGAACCGAGAAATGGGGGGTGTACGCACCTTTTGGAACATCGATCCGCAAGGTCGCCTCGGGGTCTTCCAGCTCGTAATACTCCTGCAGCTTCTGCCGAAGTGCATGGGCACGGGTACGGACGGACGAGTCATCCGCGGGAGAGTAGCTGGCAGGCCGTCCCAGCGCTTCTACCGCAATTGCATATTCGCTGACTTCCGCTAATTTTCCCGCAATCTCCTTTTCGCAAATGTACTGCAGAAAGCGCTTCAATTGATCGGATCGAGAGAATGTCTGGCTCCGGAGGACTCTTTCGAGTATTAATCGCTTTTCTACTGGGCTGATTTCCGCGTCTTGTAAGGTTGGCACTGCTGCACCGCTCGCTCGGACATGATTATTTCAAAATGTTTTTCAATTAACGGGGCGGAGGCGCACTGGATGACGGAGCGGGCGTACCATCAACCGTAACTGACTCCATTAATTCTGTCCGGGTACCGTCAGGATCGTAGAGATTTGCCTGGCGCTTCCGGTTCGTGCCGGTGCGAATCTCGATGCTGCGTCCGTAGGTCTGAAAAGATGGCTTCGCTTTGAGCGCCGCCACGCTTGCCTGCATGTCCAGAACCTGAAGGCAAAGATGATGGGCATCACCGCGACTGGTTGGCGCAGGTTCATCCTTGTAGAGCATGAACTCCACATAGTCCTCGCCATCAGGAACGCGCAAGTTCACCCAGGACAAAACGCTTCCGGTCTTGCTTCCCCTCCATATCTCCCTGAAGCCGAGCACATCGGTGTAGAAACGGAATTCGGGATCCAGTTCAGAGACGATGATCCCCACATGCATCATGCGCGATGAGATTCGGCCGGCGGCCATATGTTTGCCGCGCTCGCGCTCAGTCCATCCATCGGCCGTATATTGCACCATCTCTACCGTGTGTCCGGCGGGGTCCGTAATGTTGAACGCGAGATTGCCGATGCGCCCCCGGGAAGCGGCATTCGGCGCCTTGACGCCCTTCGACGCCAAGTAGCGGCGTAACGCTTCTATGTCATCTGTTTCCAGCGAAATATGGCTCAGGCGTTCAGAATCCGGTTGGCGTTCCGGAAACAGCTCGATGTATTGCCGTTCATTTACCTTGAAGAACGTCATCGACATGGAACCATCGGAGTTTTTCAACGAGTATGGCTCATCGAAACCCAGGAAATCGCGATAAAACGCGCGCGACTTCTCGAAATCGTGGGCAAAGATTGCGATATGCGCAACGCCAGTGATCCGAGGGCGCTCCGGTGTTTGGCCCGGCAACAAAGAAAGGACACAAACGCCGGCGCAGACGGTTACAGACTGACGCCGGAGAACACTGGAGAGAAACAGGGCGGATATCCTCAATTCAGCCCTATTACATCACTCGCGAATTTGGATCAGACTTAATCTAACTTACTCAGATGCAGCCCAGGCGAGCCCGTCGGTGTCCTTACCTGCATCGATCAACCCCTTAACCGTCCAATCAGAGGTGCTGATGGCAGCGATCTTGTGCGCTGAATTGCAGGACACATAGGCGACCTGGTTGTCAGGGCGAATCAGCACTTCCTGCGGTGCTTTCGGAACATCGATTGTGTGCACAACCTCTAGAGTCTTGAGGTCGATAACAGCGACTTTATTGACGGTCGGCACCGCGATTACGAACCACTTCCCATCGCTTGTAGCTTGACCGCCATACCCTTCGCCCGGCAGCGTCACCCAGTGCTTCACGGTATCGGATGCGGTGTCAATCACAGCCAGCCTCGGAGCTGTTTGATCTGAAGTGAACACCATCCTGTCATCCGGAGATACCGCGATCCGCTGGGTGTTCTTTGAAATGGGGATCACTTTCAGCGTCTTGCGGGTCTGCATGTCCAGCACCGACACCGTACCTGGCCCGACGTTCGCGGTATAACCGCGTTTGCCGTCATGTGAGATGGCGAGCATGTGCGATTCCGGCTGTCCGGTTGGGATCGTGCCGACGATTTTCAGCGTGTGTGGATCGATGACGCTGATGGTCTGGTCGAGTTCTGTGGTGACGTAAAGCAGGCCATCCTTTGGACCGAAAACGGGACAGTGCGGACGCACGCCGCGTCCGAAATCCAAATGCCCGGTCAACTTGCGGGAAGGGATGTCGATGACGGCCATCTGCGAGCCATCCGTACCGGGCTTTCCCACGCCTGAGTTGCCGTAAATCGGCACGTAAGCGGTTCGTCCGTCAGGGGAAGCAATTACTTCATGTCCCGTGGTGCCGTTTTCCGGCACTTCGGCCACCTGTTTCTGCTCCTCGGGCATGACGATCCCAAGCGACTGGTCGCCCTTGTTCGCTACCAGCAGGACTCCCCCAGAACGTTCAACATCAGCGCCATGCGCTCCAGATAGTGACAACGCAACCCCCAAACAGGATGTAAGCAGCAGACTGGTTCGAAAACGTGACATAGAACCTCCAGATGACACAGAACCTCCTATTCACGCGCGGGTCTGGCAATCGATGTCACAGACGCCACTTCGGCGGCTGCTGGCATCGGCGCTGGGCGTGAAAATGCCTTCGCGAAATCAAACTATCACATAGGGCATTTCGATAGAAAGCGATGGTGGTCGAAGTGTATCGGGTGACGAAGCTCGAACTCCTGCTTTACAGCGGTAGAATACCCACTGCCACCTCTTGAGTCCTGGATATGAAAACTTCCCGCCTGATCGCCCCTCCTAGCACGAATAAACACCTGATCCGATGGGTTGAGAAGATGGCGGACCTGACAAAGCCATCTGACATTCACTGGGTTGACGGCTCACAGCGGGAGTACGAC
>CBAAAA010000100.1:0-12100 GCA_964658695.1 uncultured Solirubrobacteraceae bacterium
CAAGCCTTTCGCCAGTGTTCCAAGCCCCAGACAGACACCGATCAGTGCCATGCGGCGATTCCCGTTCTTTACGCCGCCGGGCCGAAGCAAAGGAAACGCCAGCAGCACGGCCAGCGAGAAGAATCCGGCCACCGGAATGTCCGTGAGGCAAAGCTCGCTAAAAGAAAGCCAGCCCGCGCAAGTCGCCAGCATCCCTGCGGCAAAACAAGCATGCGCCCGACCGAACTCCCGGTCAAGAAGGAGGAAATACAGCGCCAGGAAAACCAGACTGAACAACGCAACCGGAAGACGGCCCGCCAGATCACGACCTGCTCCCCATTCCGCAGCCAGCGCCGTCATCCAATACAGCACGGGAGGTTTTTCGAACCATGGCTTGCCCCACAGTCGTGGCGTGATGAGATCGCCCCTGTGCGCCATTGCCTCCCCGATCGCGGCATATCGCGGTTCGTCGGTACTCAAGACCCCCACTCCCGTCAAATCAAACAAGTAAAGAGTGGCGATCGCAACGACAACAGTGACAAACGGGAAAAGCCTGCGGAGAAACGGCAAACACTATCCTAGTAAATTGAACCCCACATGCTAAGAATTCAACCTTTGGGGATTGCCCTGTTGGCCCTGACGGCTGCTGGACTTGCAGCCGGTGAAGACAAGCCGCCGGCGAAGTTTGACAAGACCCGCTTTGAAGGTTATGTCCGCTACGCCGAGCTCTTCACTGCCGCGGTTAAAATCGACGTCGGCGACCCCGCTCCCAGCCTCTATCCCAACCTTTTGCGTGTGCCTGTACACATCAGCCTTGGAAGCGAGCAGCGCGATCGCGTCTACTATCTGTTGCCGGACGGGCAGATTGTCAATGGCAATATCTGGAACTTGGGCAAAAGCCCCTTCCTCGAAACCCTGAACCGGCTGCCCCTGGATGGACCCGCGTTCGGGCCCGAATCGGCAAAGATTACGATCGTCGTCTTCAGTGACTTTCAATGCCCCTACTGCCGGCAGCTCGCCACCACTCTAAGAACCAATATTCCGAAGCAATATCCGAACGACGTGCGTGTGATATTCGCAGACTTCCCTCTCGATGCCATTCACAAATGGGCACGACCAGCAGCCGAAGGAGCGCACTGCCTCACGGACGGCAACCCCCAGGAGTTTTGGGCCTTCCACGACTGGATCTACGAGCGTCAGGGGGAAATCACCGAAGCAAACCTTCGCGAGAAATTACTCACCTATGCCAAGTCGAAAGGCGTGGATACGGCGAAAGCCACTGCCTGTATGGAGAGCCATGCAACCGCAAAACAAGTGGAGCAGTCTCAGAAGTTGGGAGCGGAACTTCAGGTTCAGGAAACTCCAACCATGTTTATCAACGGCAGGCTTCTGAACGGCGCGCTGCCCTGGGAGACGCTCCAATCCGTCATCAAAGTCGAGCTCGCGCGTCCCGCCGATATCGAACTCCCAAGAAAAGTACTAGGCCCTTCGAAATGAAGCACACTTTCTATCTACTTTAAAAGCCGCTACCCTAGACAAAACCGAGGTTTCGGCCGATATGAACATGGAGTGGAACTCGGGTCCACATCTCACGGCCAGGTAACACAACATTGCAGACAACGACGGAACGCCCCATGGACAACACCGGCGCACATGCCTTTAAGCTGCCGCCTCTCATCCTTCATCCGTTCTCCACCCCGGAGGACAACTCGGTTTTGTTAGAGAGTTCACGGGCAAATCTTGCGATTCAGGGATTTCTGCCGACTGACAATGCCGCAATAGAGGATCTCGACCGGCAGCTGATCAAAGGGCGATACGCCGAGATTCGGATGCTTTTCTACATTGGCAAGGATCTTTGCAGATGGACCGAGCAGTGTACCGAAACGGTGACACTCTCAACCGCCTTCGACAAAAAGCGTATCCGTCCGGAGACCTTTGCGGTTCTACTGGTACAGAACATTCCCGCGCACATCCGCTCAAAACTGGAAAGCTGGGGAGTCCTCGATTTCGCCGCTCTATTCCGCCGGGCAATTGGTATGCACACGGTATTCAGTGATCTCCCTGTGGCCTCTTGCTTAACTTTGGAGTTCCTGCGCCGCTACCACCGACACTTGGACCAGTGGTACGAGTACAAACTTAAGGAATCAACGTTTGACCGTCCGGAACCTGGCGAATTTACCTTCGATCTGTTCGCATCCGGTGAATACACCATGATGCTCGAACAGAGCTGGGAAGAGGGCTAGAACCAGCCGTATTCCTCACCCGGTTCCGGAGAGTATGCTGAAAGCATGAATCTACCCAGATTCGTTCGGGTTCATCAATCCTTTCCAGACCGTCGCATCAAAGACATTCGCGGGCATATCCACCGCGAACTCGCAGCTTCTGGCCTCACCTCCCGCGTACCGAAAGGCGCTCGCATTGCGATCGGTGTAGGGAGCCGCGGCATCGCGAATATTGCAACGATCGTGCGAGCGGTAGTCGATTTCTGGAAGGAGAACGGCGCCAATCCCTTCCTGATTCCGGCTATGGGAAGCCATGGCGCTGCCACGCCTGAAGGCCAGGCCGATGTTCTGGCCCAATACGGGATTCATGAGGCTACCATGGGCGTCCCGGTCGTCAGCGCTCTGGAAGTCGTCCCTCTGGGCACGACCCCGGAAGGAATCGAAGTCTTCATCGACAAGGCTGGATTTGAATCCGACGGGATTTTCCTTGTTCCCCGCATTAAGTGGCATACCGATTTCGACGCCCCGATCGAGAGCGGCCTGTTCAAAATGATGGCCATCGGCTTGGGCAAGTTCGCCGGCGCTCAGCGCTATCACACCTATGCCTATCGAATCGGCCTCGAAAAAATGGTCCGGTCCGTGGGGTCCACCGTCTTTGCTTCCGGAAAGGTGCTGGGTGGACTGGCGGTTCAGGAAGGCGCGCTGCACGAAACCGCTGGCTTAGTCGTGGTGAGCTCTGCCGAGGGCTTGGAGGCGATGATCGCCCACGAAGAACGTCTCCTGGCGGAAGTGAAATCCTGGAAGGCACGCCTTCCCGCAGACGAAATCGACATCCTGATCGTGGATGAAATCGGCAAAGACATCAGCGGCGCAGGCATGGATACCAAGGTGATCAACCGGAACGTGTACGGTCAGAGCAATCCCTGGCCGCAATTGCCGTTCGTGCACCGGGTCTATGCGCGGGCCCTCAGTGAGCACACCTATCACAGCGGTGTCGGCATCGGCATGGCGGACGTTGTTCATGATCGCCTGGCCAACAACGTGGACTGGCATCCGACCTATATCAACTCGCTCACCGCCTCCACCCCTTCGGCCATCAAGACTCCCATTCACTTCCGGAGTGATCGAGAAGCTCTGGAGCGCATAGCTCCCACCGTCGGCAAGCTCGATTTGTCGACCGTAACGTATTGCCGCATTCACAATACTCTAGAACTGGTAGATCTGGAGGTCAGTGAAAACCTGATCGACAAATTGGCTTCGAACGGTAAAATCGTGTCTGCGCCCTATCAAGTCCAATTCGACGCCCATGGGGACTTCGCCACTTCTGCCCCGCATGTGAGCCACGACGAGGCGCAAAGCATAGAACCTGCGTTAAAACATTTCTAGTGCGTTTTGCTGGCGTTAGCCATCTAACGGCCAGGCATGGATGTACAAGCCAAATTGCGCATTCTCGCGGATGCCGCCAAGTACGACGCCTCCTGCGCAAGCAGTGGATCGAAGCGCGCCCGCGCCGAGGGGGGCCTCGGAAATACCACTGGGGTCGGAATCTGCCACAGCTACACGCCTGACGGCCGCTGCGTCTCGCTCCTGAAATTACTTCTCACCAATTACTGCGTTTACGACTGCAGCTACTGCGTGAACCGCATCAGCAGTGACACGCCGCGTGCCCGCTTTACGCCGGAAGAAGTGGTGTATCTGACCGTCGAGTTTTACAAACGCAACTACATCGAAGGGCTGTTTCTCAGCTCCGGTGTAATCCAAAGCCCGGACTATACGATGGAGCAATTGGTGCGTGTCGCCTCCCTGCTCCGCACGGAACAGAAGTTCGGTGGCTACATCCACCTCAAGGCGGTGCCGGGTGCGTCGCAGGAACTGATGCTGCGGGCGGGGCAGTTCGCCGACCGCCTAAGCGCTAATATCGAACTCGCCCGTGATCGCGATCTGGCGCAACTCGCGCCGGCAAAACGGCATGACGTGATCGAAGAATCTATGCAGCAGATCGCGCACGGGATTCTTACTGCCAAAGACAAAACTATGCGCAGCGGCAAGACTCCGCATTTTGCCCCCGCCGGACAGAGTACGCAGTTTATCGTGGGAGCAACAGATTCGCCGGACGCCGACCTGCTCGACAAATCGGCTGCGCTGTACAAACGCCATAACTTGAGGCGGGCTTATTATTCGGCATTCAGTCCGATTCCTCACGCCGATCCAACCCTGCCGCTCAAGAAGATCCCGTTGATTCGCGAACACCGGCTGTATCAAGCTGACTGGCTGATGCGTTTTTACGGTTTCAAGGCGGACGAACTGACGACCGAGTCTGACCGCAACCTGGCGTTGGATAAGGATCCGAAACTCGCTTGGGCGCTTCGAAATCGCGACTTCTATCCAGTGGATGTGAACAAGGCCGGCCAAGCCGCTCTCCTTCGCGTCCCTGGCTTCGGCGTCCGAAACGTCAAGCGCATTTTGGCCATCCGTCGATACCGCGCGCTGACGCTGGCCGATCTCGGAAAACTCAAGTGCGCCGTCAACCGCGCCAGATATTTCGTCGTGACCTCTGACCACAACCCGTCAGCGGCGCAGATTGACACGGTAAGGCTTCCGGAACGTGTCGTCCCGCAGGAACGCCAGCTTTCGCTTTTCGAAGCGGCCGACACCGCAAGAAGCGGTGAGCTATGACCAACGCCCGCGCTCGCGACTTTTCGAGCTGGCGGGCCGAAGCCCGAAGGCTTCTTGCGGCTGACATTCCACCGCGCGATGTCCTCTGGGTCGGGACAAATGAAACTCTCTTCGATGAACGCCAGCTCGATATCACACCGGTCCAAGTCGCTTCCGTTCCCAAGGAGTTTCTTGCCCTGGCAGAAACCGTAGCCCTGCACAGTGAGAATGATCGCTGGGACGTTCTGTATCGCGTTTTGTACCGCTTGACTCATGGGGAGCGCTCGCTGCTGAAGATCGGCATCGATGACGATGTGCGCAGGCTGGACTTGATGAAGAAGGCCGTCAGCCGCGACATGCACAAGATGACCGCCTTCGTGCGCTTCCGGCGAGTGGCAGATTCCGAGCCCGAACATTTCGTGGCGTGGCACAATCCGGACAATCACATAGTCAGAGCCATCGCGCCCTGGTTCAGCCGCCGTTTTGGTAGCATGCGCTGGTCTATCCTGACGCCAGATGAAAGCGCACATTGGGACCTGGAGGGGCTAACGTTTAGTCCCGGAGTGCCGCGCTCCGCCGCGCCCGCGGGAGATGATCTGGAAGGCTTATGGAAGGACTACTACGCCTCCATCTTCAATCCCGCCCGTGTCAAAGTAAAGGCCATGAAGGCCGAAATGCCGGTCCGTCACTGGGCGACGCTACCCGAAGCGCAGATGATTCCATCGTTACTGGAGAAAGCCGGTGGTCGGGTTATTGAAATGGCAAAAAATCAGAAATCCTCTGCGGCGGAGTGGGTTCCGCCAACCAAAGATCTCGCGCAGCTGAAAACCGCCGCTTCCCATTGCGAGGGTTGCGAACTGTTCGCGCGCGCTACCCAGGTGGTGTTCGGGGAAGGCAGTCCCGAAGCCAAAGTGGTGATGGTGGGCGAACAGCCCGGCGATGAGGAAGATTTGAAGGGCCACCCTTTCGTCGGTCCAGCTGGTCGGCTGCTCAACAAGGCAATGTTGGAAGCCGGCCTGGACCGCGAGAAAATCTATGTCACCAACGCTGTCAAACACTTCAAGTGGATCGAGCGCGGCAAGCGGCGAATTCATGCCAAGCCGAGCGGAATCGAGATCTCCTCATGCCGGCCGTGGCTGGAGGCGGAGCTGGCATCCATCCAGCCGGAACTCGTCGTCTGTCTGGGCGCAACTGCCGCGCAGTCGCTCATGGGACGCGATTTTCGAATCACCAGCGAACGAGGTATCTTTTTCCCTCATCGCTGGGCAAAAGAACTTGTCGCCACTATTCATCCTTCTGCCATCCTGCGCATGCCGGAGCGTTACGAGGAAGAGTATGGGCTGTTTGTACGCGATCTGAAGCTGATTGCAGTCAAAGTCCAGGAACTTCATCGCACCGCCCAACAGGTCAGTTAAGCCCGGCCTTCCAACGCTCCAGAATCAGCAACTGTTTCTCCACTTGGGGGCGTTCTGGAGATTCAGGCTCCAGGCGCAGATACGTCTCAAGATCCGATTTTGCAGCGCGGTGATTCAATTGCTTTAAGTGAATCAGGCCGCGGTGGCGGTACTCTTCCGCGTACTCCGGCATCGCTTCGATTAGCAGATCGAGCACCTGCCGCGCTTTTTCGAACGCTTGCCCACGCAGATAAATCGCTTTCAGGTTGCTCAGCATTCGCACCAGAATCTGACGGGCGTTCACCGGCGCAAGGACTGCCGGGTTCGACCGCAGATCGACTCCCGCTGTCTGCCTGGCGAGAGTGAGGCAATCTCCAAACGAGAGCAGCCTTCCGTTGTGAAAAGGATCGATCCAGTATCGCGACTCCGAATCTTCATAAGCCACGATGAAATGACCCGGCAGCCCGACTCCATAGACTGGCCGGCGCAACCGGCGCGCAATCTCCATGTAGACAACCGAAAGCGTAATCGGGATACCGACGCGCCGGCTCAGCACCGCATTCAGGCAGCTGTTCCGAGGATCGTAAAACTCACCGTCGTTGCCGCGGAACTGCATCTGTTCGAACAGCACTCCGTTAGTAACTCGAACAAATTCGAGCGCCGGTGCACCAGGGGCAAGGCGTCCTCCGATTTCGGCGGCAAACTCGTCCAGTCGGGCGACCGACGGCGCGAACTCAAGACCGGGAAACTCAATACTCGCCAGCTCGAGTGACGCAATGTCGAGGGTGACGTCCGAGCGCTCATTCTGCAAAGCGTGAAGCAGACGCTGCACGCGAGTTAGCTTACCACCATGATAAATTTCTGGAACGTCTCACTGCTTGTGATCGTATCTACCTCCAGCTAGAGTTCTGAACATGCTTCAACTGCTACTTTTCTGTCTTTTACTGGTTTTTTGTTGGCCGCTTGCACTGGTGGCGCTGCTGCTCTATCCGCTGGTCTGGCTACTCCTGCTTCCGTTTCGGATTGTTGGAATAGCCGTTCATGGCGTGTTGGCGCTAGTCAGCGCGGTTATCTTTTTGCCGGTGCGCCTGATTCGCTCCATTGCATGAGGCTGAACCTCACAGCTTCACGCGAGGCGTGCCGCCAGGTGTACAAGAGCGCTAGCGAAATGAGAACAAGCGCCAGAGTCAAGCCACACCACAATCCATACACTCCGAATCCGTAGTGAAAGCAGAGCACGTAGCCGGCGGGCAGCCCGATGGCCCAGTAGCCGGCCAGGTTAGCAAGCATCGGAATTCGCGTCTGACCGAGACCGCGTAAAGCTCCTGTCACGACGGTTTGAATTCCATCGAACAGTTGAAAACACGCCGCCAAAGCGAGCAGACCGATTCCGAGGCGGATCACTTCGCGATCACTGGTGTAAATGCGCAGAATCTGCCCCGGGAAGACGCAGAAGAGCACGGCCGAAACCGTCATGGCGACACAGGCGAGCCCGGTTGCGATATAGCCGGCGCGTCTGGCTCGCTCGGGCTGCCGTGCACCGATGGCATGGCCGACGGCAACCGCGGCCGCTGATGCCGTCCCTAACGGAATCATGTAGCTGAGAGCCGCGCAGTTCAGCGCGATCTGGTGAGCGGCAAGTGCGGCCGGGGTCAGGCGGCCCGCAAGCACACCCGCGGCGCCGAAAGCACCGATTTCGAGGAAGATAGATCCTGCCGCAGGCAGACCGATCCGCACCAAGCGTTTCAGGCGTGCTGAGTCAGGCCGTTGAAAAATATTCCGCAGCCCCGGAGGCAAGCCTCGTTCGTACCACCAGATGAAACCCGCCAGAGCGCCCGCCATGTAGACACGCGCGAGACAGGTTGACAGCGCCGATCCCACTACACCAAGCGGCCGAAAGCCCCAGTGCCCTTGAATCAGGACCCAGTTAAACAGCCAGTTCACCAGATTGGCGCTGATAAGAACAAACATTACCGCCCGCACATGCCCTATGCCCTGGAGGTAACGGCGCTGAGCCCCATAGAGCAGCAAAGGGAGGGTGCTGGCGCTGAGAGTGACCAGAAACTGCCCGGCCATTGCACTCACCTCGGGCGTGATCCCCAGTGCATAAAAGACCGGGGGCATCAGCGCAAAGAGAAGCATCAGTGGCGGCGTAAGACACAGCGCCAGATAAATGCCCTGCATCAACGAGCGGTGACAGTCCACGCGATTGCCGGCGCCGAAAGACTGCGAAACCAGCGTGTCCAGGCCGAGCAATAGCCCCATGCCAAAAATCGCGAACGAGTAGAACGCGCTACTGCCAATCCCGATTGCGCCGATGGCAGCCGGTCCTAACGGACCGATCATAATGGTGTCTACCGTTGTCATGGACATCCAGCCGAGTTCCGCAAGTGCAACAGGTGCAGCCAGTGCCGCGATCCGTCGCACGTCGGCCCACAGGACACTTTGTGTGGTGCGGACCCTCATACCCCACTAGGATGGCATCCACGGTCGCGGTGACTATGACGCCCAGCTGAGAATGGCTGCACTGGCCGCAGGCACGCGAGCTTCATAGCGGCCCGCTTTTCCACGGATTGATTCGGATCGCAGCGGCGCCCACGCGCCATCGCGGGCTACGGGGGCGCCTCCCAGCATGATGCCATGCTGCTCATGGAGTGATGGCGCAGTGAGTCGGATTAACGTGGCATTCGTCCGATAGCCCGGAGCGTAAAGGCTGACTTCAGCCTCCGCAGACTCGTCTTTGTTGATGATTGTGAGTGACAGTTTACGTGCATTCACCACGGCGAAGGCGGAGAGATTGATGCCCGACGCGTCGCAATCGAGCGCAACACGTTCTCCCTGACCCCCTTGAGAAAAGGCCAGCATGCCATAGTATCCGGGCTGAGCCGTGTAGGATCCGTTCTCTTCGGCAATCGGCGAATAGGAGCTGATGAAACCAAGTTGATTAACGCCGGTTTCGAGATTCAACCCTGCACAATCCGCTAATGCGAGATTGAACATGAATTCGAGCACCCAGAGTGCCGCGCCGAAGGTGTCGGAAACTCCAGGCCTGCCGCCGCCGCAGAACGAGTTCGTCTCGCAGATTCGATAAGGGACATGGGATTTGGCTGACGCCGATCTTAACGCTTCCAGTTGCGGAGCCAGCTTCGGGTCGGGATGCAGTAGTTTGTCGAGCGTGCTGGAAGGATTGGCGCACTCGCGGTAGTAATGATGAGTCAGCAGCTTGAGATCTGCTCCTTCGTCCCCGGCCAAACGACTCACCCAGTCAGTGGCGCCGGCGACATCCGGGCCCGCGAACGGCGCTGCGGGAAGCTTCGCGCGTACGGCCTTCCGGTAGCGTCGAAACTCCGCCAGGTACTCGTCATAGCCGTACTTTCCTGGGCGGTGCGGGGTTCCGTGACTGAATAGGTCCGGTTCGTTGCCGATTTCAAACGCCAGCAGCTTGTCGTTCACCGCCGAAGCGACCGCTTGCGCCTCCGTAACTGCCTGCTCTTCGGAGCCGCTGCCGAGATTGAGTCCCCAAATCAAACGCCATCCTGTCGCGTCAAGAAACGTTCCGAGCTGCGCAAGGTTGGCTGCATTTACGACCGTTCCCTTGGGAGCGGATACCGGCCGCCCATCACGTTCAAAGAATGCGTCGTCAGAGGTGTTGCCACCAATTCGAATCACCCCTTGCGAGCTTAGCGTTCGCACAAGCTGGACGTAAGTGTTGTTCTTGGCGCTGAGTAGACCGGGCACTGACACCGAGGAGATCTCATAGCCCAATCCGGGGAAATCGGCAGGAATGACGCCGAGCTTGCGACGCGCATTGATCGTTACTGGGACCTGCCGCGCACCCGTCTGAGAAGCCGCCACGGAAGTCGCAGCAGCGCACGAGGTGAGGAAATTTCTGCGATTCACAAGACACTTATATCTCAACCGTCATCGTTGCTTAGTGAGACCATAAACCAATGACGCTCTTGACCATACGCTCTATTCTGGCTTTTGCAACTTCCGTACTTTCGTTCTTTTGCCTACCGATGGCCGGCCAGGAAAGTCAACTCAGTCAGGTGTTGAGCGAGCTCGATCAGGTCAAGCCTGTGTCGGATGTGTCTATCTCCCCGGATGGCCAGTGGGTCACGTGGGCCCGGCATGAATCAGGGCATGGCGGCACATATCTTTATTTATCCAATCGTTCGACAGCCGGGACTGAACCGCAAAAGTTGTTTGCGCCAGAAGGGAAAGATCCAGCGCATGAGCGTGGTGTCTCCTGGTCGCCCGATAGCTCACAGCTGGCCTTTATCTCTGATGCCGGCGCCGACCAGGATCAGATTTACATGACTGCGGTTGCCGACGGAAAGACACGGAAGCTAACCAATCTGAACGGATATGTGACCGATGTTCGCTGGTCTCCGGATGGAAAGCATATAGGATTTTTATACGCCGAAGGCGGCGGGGGAGGCGGACCATTAAAGGCGGCTCCAGCACAGCTCGGCGAGATCGGCAGCGCCACTCATAATCAGCGCTTCACGGTGATGGATGCGGAAGGGGGCGAGATTCGCGCAGTGACACCCGCTGACCTGAACATCTATGAATACGACTGGTCTCCGGATGGGCAACATATAGCCGCTACCGCCGCCCCTGGGCCCGCCGACAACAATTGGTGGATTGCAAAGCTATACACGATCGACGAAGCGTCCGGGCAGATGAAGGTTCTCCACAGCCCTCCAATAGAGCGTCAGCTGGCCCTTCCGCGTTGGTCGCCTGATGGAAAGAACGTGGCGTTCATCGGCGGTCTGATGAGTGATGAAGGCTTCACCGGTGGTGACATCTTCACCATCTCGAGCGAAGGAGGCGCGGTACAAAATCACACGAGTGGCAAGCGCTTCTCGGTCTCTTCCCTCGCCTGGCGGAGCAATGAGCAACTCATCTTCACAGCCATAGCTAGCGGGCATGGAGAAGTCCAGGAATTAGGCCTGAAGACTGGCCAGACCGAGTTGCTCTGGAAGGGCGCCGAAAGCGTGCACGAAGGCGGGAATTATCCGAATTTCTCACTGGCCTCCGACGGGAAAACCAGTGCTGTCATTCAAAGCAACTGGGAGACGCCGCCGGAGGTTTGGGCCGGCCCGATCGGTTCGTGGCAACAGCTGACACACTTCAACGATGGGCAGAAGCCGCGCTGGGGCAAGTCCGAAAGCATCACTTGGCAGAGCGGCGGTGCTTCCGTCCAGGGCTGGCTGCTGTATCCCGAAAACTTTGATCCCACGAAACGCTATCCGCTGATTGTGGAGATCCATGGCGGTCCGGCGGGCGCCCGCATGCCCACCTGGCCCAGTTCCCGTTTTGATATGAGCGTGATGTCCGGACTCGGCTATTTTGTCTTCTTCCCGAATCCACGCGGCAGCTACGGCGGAGGCGAGCTGTTTACAAAGGCGAACGTTAAAGACTTCGGCGCGGGCGACTTGCGCGACATCATGGCCGGCGTGGACACCGTCATCAAGAAGATGCCTGTCGATTCCAATCGCCTCGGCGTCACGGGCTGGAGCTATGGCGGTTTTATGACCATGTGGACTGTGACCCAGACGCATCGTTTCAAAGCGGCGGTGGCCGGAGCAGGCATCGCGAACTGGCTCAGCTACTACGGCGAGAACGGCATCGATGAGTGGATGATCCCCTATTTCGGCGCCTCCGTCTATGACAATCCGGCGGTCTATGCAAAGAGCTCGCCCATTACTTACATCAAGCAAGTGAGGACGCCCACGCTGGTCGTAGTCGGGGAGCGTGACGCCGAGTGCCCTGCTCCGCAGTCCTTCGAATTCTGGCATGCGCTGGAGACATTAAAGGTTCCCACTAAGCTGGTGGTCTATCCAG
>CBAAAA010000101.1:0-4649 GCA_964658695.1 uncultured Solirubrobacteraceae bacterium
GCGTGTCGATGGAGGCGGCGACGCGGTTTTGCCCGAAGGCGGAGAGCGGATAGTAGCCGACCATTTCATCTTCGAACTGTTCGCCGCGGTAGAGATCTTTCAACTGTTCGAGACGGTCCATGTAGAGCAGAGCGAAACCGGACTCCTTGATGGAGCCGATATCGCCGCCGCTGCCTTTTACCGCCAGCACACGCACGGGCTTTCCGGTGAACGGGTCGGGGAGTTCGATTTTGGAACTGGTGTTGCCGCCGCCGAAATTCGTGATGCGGAGGTCTGCGCCAAGGAGATTGGAACGATAGCGAAGCAGAGCCAGTTGATCGTTCCCCAGGGCAGCTGCTGCTTTGTCGTCCCAGAGGTCTTTGAGAAGAGTGATTTCGATGGTCTCAGACATATTTCATCTCGCAATATTGTTCGAAGGTTTTTGCCTGTTCGTCCCATTTGGCGGTGTCGCCGGGCGCGAACACTACGGTTTCATAGCTGCGGTCCACGACTGCTCGGGTTTCCGCTAAGGAAGAGGTTGCTCCAGTGGCGAGCATCTGCATGGCGATATTGCCGAGGGCGGTTGCTTCAACGGGTCCAGCAAGAACGCGCAGTCCGGTGGCATCGGCTGCGAATTGGTTCAGCAATTCATTCTTGGATCCACCGCCAATCTTGCGAAGGCTGTCGAGCTTCGCGCCGGTGAGCTCTTCGAGATCGCGCAACACCAGCCGGTACTTCAGGGCGAGGCTTTCGAGTATCGTTCTGACATACGCGCCGGGCGTGGCGGGCTTCGGCTGGCCGGTATCTTGGCAAAAAGAGTCGATTGCGGTCAGCATGCAATCGGGGCGCAGGAATCGCGGATCATCTGGATCGACCAGATGTGCAAATGAAGGTTCTCCCATAGCCAAATGGACGAGCTGGTTGTATTCGAACGAGTTTCCGAGCGCGGCCCATCGCTTGCGGCAGCTTTGGAGCATCCAGAGACCCATGACGTTCTTGAGCAGGCGAGTGGTTCCGCAGACACCGCCTTCATTGGTGAAGTTCATGGCGCGGCTATTGGAGTTGATGACAGGCGCATCGATCTCCATGCCAACCAGAGACCAGGTTCCAGAGCTGAGGAAGGCGGTGTTGCCGCGCGCGGTGATGGCTGCTACGGACGATCCGGTGTCGTGCGAAGCGGGCGCAATCACGGGCGTTCCGGCGAGGGCGGTAGAGACTTGCGGACGGATGGAACCGAGCACTGTTCCGGGCTCGACGATGGGGGCGGGCAGATCGCCGCGGATGCCGACGCGTTCGAGCAACGATCCGGCCCATTGGCGGGTGTGTGCATCGACCATTTGTGTGGTGGTGGCGTTGGTGAACTCGCAGGCCGCAACACCGGAGAGCCAGTAGTGGAAGAGGTCCGGAATGGTCAACAGTTGATCGGCTGCTTCGAGTAAACGTGGAGTATTTTGCCGGGCGGCTGCGAGTTGGTAGAGAGTGTTGATCGGCATGAATTGAATGCCGGTGGTTTCGTAGATCTGTTCAGCTGAGACTTGGCGGAAGACTGACTCCATCATGCCCGCCGTGCGGTTGTCGCGGTAGTGATACGGATTTCCCAGCAGTTGTCCATTTTCTCCAAGGAGCGCGTAATCGACTCCCCAGGTATCGACTGCGATTCCATCGAGCAAAGCGCCATCGACTTTGGCCATACCTCGCTGGATCTCGAGCCAGAGGCGCGGAATGTCCCAAAAAAGAGAGCCGCCGTATTCGACGGGCTCATTGGGAAAGCGGTGGATCTCATGCATGGTGAGGACGCCATTTCGATAGCGTCCCAGGATGGCACGTCCGCTCTCGGCGCCGACATCGATGGCGAGGTAAGTCTTGCCGCTATCAGGCATAGGAAGAGATGCTGGAGCGGTTGCGCTCAGCGCGCTCGGAGGAGATGCGCTCCCAATAGCCGCTTTGCCGAAACGAGTCGAGGGGATTGTGCGGCAGCCCGTTGGACTCGCGCCCTTCGCGAATCAGGGGGCGTACATCGGTAGCGAAGGCGTCCTGCAGGCAGGCCTCAGCGAGCATGATGTCCGATTTGTGCTGCGCGCGGTCGAGAGCCACATGGTCCACCAGCGAGGCCTTGGCGTAGAGTTCCTGGGCCATGTTGACGGTCTGTATCATGGCCTCGATTTTCCCTTTGAGGTTGTGACTCTGATCGATCATGTAGGCGATATCGGCGGTCTGGTTGGTTTCCCATTCGAAGAACTGGATCTCATGGAAGATACGAAAGGCCTGATAGGGGTCGATGGAGCCGAGCGTCAGGTCGTCGTCAGCATAGCGGCGGTCATTGAAGTGGAAGCCGCCAAGCCTGTTTTCGGAGAGCAGCCAGGCGACGATCTGTTCGATGTTCTGAGCCTGGTAGTGATGGCCGGTGTCGACGAGGACTTTCGCTTGCGGTCCGGCGGCACGGGCGAAGTGCAGGGCCATGCCCCAATCGGCGATGTCGGTGTGATAGAAAGCCGGTTCGAAGGGTTTGTATTCGACCAGCATGCGCTGCGAAGGAGAGAGTTTGGAATGAGTGGTGCGCAGAGCTTCTTCAAAGAGGTGTTTGCGCTGACGGATGTTAGCGGTGCCGGGGTAGTTGGAGCCGTCAGTGAACCAGAAGGAGATGTCGCGGGAACGAAGTTCGGATGCGATCTCGACGCTCAAGTGTGAATGAGAAATTGCTTCGGCACGAATGGCGGGATCAGGATTCCCGAACGAACCGAATTTGTAGATCTGGTCCTGAAAGAGGTTGGGGTTGATGGATCCCGGATGAACGCCGTAGCGGGCGGCGAGCTCCGTGACTTCGGGGGCGCTGTTGATTCCTTGCGGAAGATCCCAGAGGACGTGCAGCGCAATGGTGGGACAAACGCCTGTGAGCGCATGGACCTGCCCCGCGTCGGCGAACTTCTCCTCGGTGGTGGTGGCGGCTCCATCCTGGACGAACTTGCCGAAACGTGTTCCTGTATTGGCGAAACCCCAGGAAGGAATTTCAACGCGGAATCGGGAGAGAGCTTCGAGGACAGTCCGGGTCGGGTCGAGTGGCATAGAGAACCGAAGACCATTATCGTCCCGCGAGGATGACGTCGAGAGACCGGGGTCCGTGTACGCCTTTGATGCGGGTCATTTCAATGTCGGCGGTGGCGGAAGGTCCGGCGATGGTGGTGAGAGGGGCGCTGCCGAAAGCGGAGATCTGGCGAATGGCTTCGGGCACAGTTTCCGTTATCTGATCTTCGAAGATGACGCAGAGGTGATAGTCGGGAATCAGGGTGAGAGCGCGGCGCTCTTCGGAATGGCTGAGGAGGATGCTTCCGGTGAGAGCGACGGCGGCGGCGCATCTGGTTAGAATGGCGGGGCGTGTATTAATTTCTTCGTAGGTAAGTCCCGAGTCCCGTTCGAAGCCAATGCCTTCGGGACACCACGCTTCGGGTACCGCGGAAGAGACGAGGATCTGGTGAATACCGCGATCGTTAAGGACTGTAGCGATGGTTCCGGGGATGGAGTGCTGTGCACAACGGTGGACGTTTGAGCCGTAATCGAGAAGCCTGTCGATGAAGCAGTCAATTATTTCGTCACGAGGAAGAGAAGGGGTCTGGCGATAATGGCGCTCGATCCCTGCGTAATCGGACTCGCGGGATGTGGCGGGAACGATTTGGTTGGCGCCGCGGATGCGATTGAAGATGTCCCCTTTGGCGCTATTCATATTTGGCGCTACTCATGATTGAGGTAGCTTTTGCTTTTCGTTTGGCCCACCAGTCGCGGAAGGATTCGGCGGGAACGGGGGCGAGATCGCGGAAGGTGGTCCAGCCAGCGAGCAGGCCGGGGAGACCTTCGAGATTTCCATTGTGCTCGAAGGGCCACTGGGCGATCCTTGCCAGCTTTTGAGCGATGGACAGATTGGCGCCGCTGGAGAGCGCGAAGGCCGCGGCTTTCATGCCCATGCGTTCGGTGAAGGGCGCGTAGCCGCTTTCGACTGCCTGATTGCGGAGATGGATCAGGATTTCGGGGATGTTGATTTTGACGGGACAGACTTCATAGCAGGCTCCGCAGAGAGAGGAAGCGTAGGGGAGCGACTGGGAGTGCTCCATTGATTGGAGTTGCGGGGTGAGGATTGCGCCGATAGGGCCACTGTAGATGGAGCCGTAGGCGTGGCCACCGGTTTGCCGGTAGACGGGGCAGGCGTTGAGGCAGGCTCCGCAACGAATGCAGTCGAGGGTTTCGCGGGATTCGGCATCGGCCAATACGTGTGTGCGGCCGTTGTCGAGGAGGACGACGTGGAACTCCTCGGGGCCGTCACCGGGAGAGACACCGGTCCAGAGGGAGTTGTAGGGATTCATGCGCTCGCCGGTAGCGGAGCGTGGCAGAGTTTGCAGGAAGACTTCGAGGTCCAGAGTGCGGGGAATGACCTTTTCGATACCGATGAGACTGATGAGCACGCGCGGCAGGGAGACGCACATGCGGCCGTTGCCTTCGGACTCGACGACGCAGACTGCGCCGGTCTCGGCGATGGCGAAGTTGGCTCCGCTGACGCCGATCTCGACGCGAAGGAACTTCTCACGGAGGTAGGCGCGGGCGGCGGCGGTGAGGTCTTCGGGACGATCGCCGAGCTCGCCGAGGTTCATTTTGTCGAGGAAGATCTGGCGGATCTCCATGCG
>CBAAAA010000101.1:4749-12099 GCA_964658695.1 uncultured Solirubrobacteraceae bacterium
GCTTCGGCTGCATGTCCGACGCGAACGGTCATTGATTGTCTCCCGGCGTTTGTGCTGATTCGGTGGAGGCGAGGATTTCGGCGAGGTGGAGAACTTTGACTCCGGCTCGCTGACGGCTGAGCGCGCCGCCGATGTGCATGAGGCAGGAGTTATCGACGGCGGCGCAGATCTCGGCTCCAGTGTCGAGGATGCAGCGGGTCTTGTCGGACAACATGGCGGCCGAGACCTCGGGGTTCTTGACGGCGAAGGTGCCACCGAAGCCGCAGCACTGGTCGCTTTCGCGCAGGTCGATATAGGTGAGTCCGCCGACGGCTTGCAGGAGCTGTTTGGGCTTGTCTCCGAGGTGGAGAGAGCGCAGTGAGTGACAGGACGGATGCAGGGTGACGGCGTGCGGGAAGAAGGAGTCCGTGCTGGTGAGGCCTAATTTGTCGACCAGCAGTTCGGAGAATTCGAAGACGCGGGGGAGTACGGTTTCGACCTGTTTTTGAAGCGCGGGATTGCCGGTCTGGGCTGCCATTTTCGGGTAGTGGTCGCGGATCATCGCGACACAGGAGGAGGACGGGATGCAGATCACTTCGGCATCGGCGAAGACGTCGAGGAAATGGCGCATCATGGGCAGCGCGTCCTGCTGATAGCCGGTGTTGTAGTGCATCTGGCCGCAGCAGGTCTGCGCCGGGCGGAAGTCTACCTGATGACCGAGACGTTCGAGGACTCGGACGACTGCTTTTCCGGTTTCGGGGAAGAGCGTGTCGTTGTAGCAGGCAACGAATAAGGAGATCTGCACCACTTTCATGGTGCCACTGCCGGTTTTACGCAGCTTTAGGGCGTTTCAGGGTGGGCAGAGCAGGCGGAGGAGCAGAGAGGAAGCGCTGCATTTCGTTAATTGAAAAATCGAACCCAAGATCGGCGGGATCGAACGGCTGGTTGTCGTTTTGGGCCTGTTTGTGGGCCTGCGCGAGCATTTCGAGTTGCTGGCGGATGGCGGCGCGGCGTTCGGCCTGGAGCTGGCGAAGTTCTTTATTGTCGCGATCGCGCTGGCGGCGGAGGCGGGCTTCCTGGAGGTGGAGGTTGCGGAGGGTGCTTTCGTTTTCCTGGTAGATATCGAGTTCGATGAGGTGGGTGCGTAGGGCGGCTGGCTCGTCGGGGTGATGGTCGGCGAACCCTGCACGGCCTTGGGCATAGATGGCCATTTCGAGGCCGGCGATACGTTCGACGCGCCAGGCGATGTCGGCGAGCGATTGGGTGAGCAGGGTTTCGCGGTGACCGTTTGGGGAGAGTTCTTTGAAGAAGGCTTGGACGTTGGTTTGATAGCGGTCGGCGTCGTCTGTGGGTAGTAAAACCGTGCGTCCGGTGAGGGCGGTTTTTACCGCGTTGTGGGAAGAAACGGATTTTCCTTGGGCGGTTCTTGGGCCGGTGCTGTGGAGGGCGTTTTGGCGGTTGGCGTTCAGGCGCGCTTGGGAAATAGATAGAGGTGGAGTGGCGTGCGGCTCGGCGGCTTCTTCGATGAGAGCATTGTCTTCGGTGAATTCGGCTAACGAGCCGGGCGTCGTAGTGAGAGCTTTCGCGGCTTCTTTGCTGGCATGCTTCTGGGCTTTGCGTTCGATTGCGCGGCGTATGGTTCTTGCGTTCATTGGTGATTGGACCCGACTGACAATAGCATTCGAGACTGCGAAAACGAACTTCTGTGGCCGGTTTTTGGGGTTAAGCGGGCGTGAGCGAAGGAGATAAAAAATTCGGGAGTTCCGTGATTGAAGCTCTCGCGCGTTATTGAGTGTCTTTTAGAACGCTGAGTCGCGAGCAGTCAGCTGCAGAAATGGGGACCCTTCGACTCTCATCTACATTGTTATAGGATCGAAGACTCGGATTCGCAGATGTCAGCACGGTCAAAACTATCACTGATCGCAGTAGTTGTGGTGATAGTTTGCCTTTTCTTTCCGTTATGGAATTGGTCGTGGCCCGCACTAACGCGGCCGTACGCGGCGACTGCGGCGCCGAAATTATCGATCTCTTCTCGCACCGCCACTGATGCGGTAGTCGCAAGGCTGTGGACAGGATCGGGCCGTGTCTATGCAACCTGCGTTCACGACGGTTCTGATAAGGACTGTCCGAGGGTTGATATCGCATTTGAAAACAAGTCGATCAAGCCCGTAACGAATCTTCGTTTCGAAGACTTCAAAACGCCTGGATTCTTGGAGGATGGGGACTGCTGGAAGGACAACCACCCGGCATGTTTGGCAGGCTCCGAAAGCGCAACAGAAGTGTCTGGAACGATTGAAGCTGGGCGGTCTATACATCTGTGGGCAAGGATAAAACCCGCAGGGGCAATCGGGCGTTATGGGCTACTGGCGCTGTACAGTTGGGAACAGCCAACAGGAGTGGTCGATTCGCCGAACAAAAAGCACAAATCAGACCGCAAGCGTGGTTCTGCCGATCAAAGCGGGACTAGCCCCATCCTGGTGCAGCACTCTGGAGCTGTGACTCTGCAGCCCATCGAGATCATGAGTCCACTCCACGAAGCAGTCGGGACGGCAGAACACCTGTTGCAAAATCTTGCGCTACCGATTGTTGTGGCTGGGTTCGCGTGGTTCTTCCAAGTTTTCGACCGCACCCGAAGTGAGCGCGGAGAAGTATGGAGGGAGCAACTCGGCAGAATTTTCGAATACACCCAAAAACATTATTTGGGCATCTCGACCAACGTTTCCGCCCTTGAGCGATATGCCACAGATCCGGCATACCGGGACAGGATGTTCTATCAGTTCGCCATGCTTTGGATACAAGTGCGCCAACTCCGTTCCGAAAAGGGTGGTTGGTTTTTTAGCACGCGGGAAGGGGAAATCGTGATTGCAAGAGGATGGCGGCTTTTTTCGATGAATGTCCGAGATCATCTGGGAAGCCGCAAAGGCGGTGATATGAGGATGGATTCCGTTGCCGACATTATCAAATCGCCGGAAAGCATTTCAAAATTTCGTAGCCGCCTTACGGCGGGTGATGCTGATGCCAAACTGCTGACCGCCTTGGACAAAGACTTTGTTGCGTGGGTTGATAATGCCGCGGCGGCAACTGACCGCTCGTTCAGCGAGTCACTCGCACTTTTAAGCGCAATCGCAATGGTGTTACGATTTGAGTGGGACCGACCCTTCTATCGCTATTGGTATCGCGAAAATCCAGTTTTTTCCAGAACACGTTACCAGGAATTGTTAACGAAAATACCGCAAGAGCCTCAAGAGGAGTACTTCGAGTTTTCAGATGCAGCCAAATCGTACAGCCCGGCCAAACCAAGAAGTTGGCGGGTTTTCGGCCATTACCTTTAAGTCCTTCAGCGAGTTTGTTGAAGGGAAATAAGTCTTTCGCTAAATAAGGGTGAGAGATACTTGGTGGGGTGTACACTAGGTGCTAGAGGCAAAAGTTATGATTAGAGACACAGAAATCTGGTAGTCCTATCTGGAGCTTGAGGCGGCGGTGTCGTTTGCCGCCGTCTTGCCAGACACTCTGCTATTTTGCCTCCCTCTCATGTCGTGCCAAAAGACCTCTTTTTGCGTGCTTTTGGTAGTCACCGCTTTTTCTGGAAAAGCTTGAGAGATAACCTCCTTGTGGTGCGTATCGGGAGTAATGGTCTCCCATTAGAGCTTCGCACCAGTTCTGCCGCGTTTCCGGCCATCACGTGCGAAACCAGCGGGAGTTTACTGGTACGCCAGCAGGGACAACTGTAAGTAGCTGTTTTTGATTGAGCTTAGCGAGACGTGGGCGTATTACCCAGGTTGGGTACTACAGAGTTCGTCCAGGCCCAGGGAATGAGCGAGAGCTTGTTGAGCGAGAGTCTGCTTGGATAGGACGGTAGCCACGCGATTAGGCCCTTTGTCACCAAGCGGGGGGTACAGCAAAGTGAACTGCTGCATCGGAGTGAATTGTTCCAGCAGTTGTTCCACGGTGAGATCGGGCCAGGCACGGTGAGACTGGCGGTGAACATATTGGAGCAGCGAGATTCCCGACATGCAATAGAAAGCATGCACGCGGATCTTGCTGTCGGTCCAGTGGTACATCGGTCCCCAGCTCAGCCAGTCGCCGTCCTTTAATCCGCGAAATACACGTTCGATCTGCTGCTGGCCGGAGTAACCGGAAGCAACCTGTTCGGCGGTCCAGTCCATGCGGTTGGTGAGTAGCACGGTACGGCCGAGACGTTGCGTCCACAGTTGCTGGAGCGCCTTGTTATTCACCTCGACTTTACCTGTTACTGAAGAGTCTGCGTTCCCGGAGTGAGGCACCGCAGACCAAGTAAAAGCTTTAACGGGCCTGTTGCGCCGCTGCCCTTTGAGGAAGCGTCCAGCCAGGGCGAATGTAATGGCAAGTGTAGCCGTTCGGGTAACGCTCCAGATAGTCCTGGTGCTCGGGTTCTGCTTCCCAGAAGGGTCCGGCTTTCGCAACTTCGGTCACTACCTTAGCGGGCCAAAGGTCTGAGGCGTTGACATCCGCGATCGTTTCTTCGGCCATCTGTTTCTGCTCATCCGTCGTATAAAAGATGGCCGAACGGTAGCTGGCTCCGCGATCGTTCCCCTGTCGATTCACAGTTGTCGGGTCGTGGATCTGAAAGAAGAACTCCAGGAGTTTGCGATAGGTGATTTTCAGAGGATCGAAGACGATTTCGATGGCTTCGGCATGATTCCCGTGGTTCCGGTAAGTGGCATTCGGGACATCGCCGCCGGTGTAGCCGACACGGGTCGAAATCACACCAGGGTAACGCCGGATCAGATCCTGCATTCCCCAAAAACAACCACCTGCAAGCACGGCACGTTCTGTTGATGAACTCACTTCTTTACTCCTTCAACTTCATTTTCGAACAAATTCCGATAGCTGCCGTAACCGTCTGCTTGCAAGCGATCAAGAGGAATGAAACGCAGTGACGCGGAATTGATGCAGTAGCGGAGGCCGCCGGTTTCACGCGGTCCGTCGGGAAAAACATGCCCCAGGTGGCTGTCTCCGAAATTAGATCGAACCTCAATTCGTCTCATACCGTGGCTGGCATCGTGGCGTTCAACGACATTGCCCGAATCCAGTGGTTTGGTAAAGCTCGGCCAGCCACAACCGCTGTCAAACTTGTCGAGCGAGGTGAAGAGAGGTTCGCCGGAGACGATATCGACATACAGGCCCGGTTCATGGTGTTCCCAATACGCGTTTTCAAAAGGACGTTCGGTGGCGTTCTGCTGGGTGACCCGAAACTGCTCGGGAGAAAGTTGCGCCACAGCTTCGGGGCTTTTCTGATATTTGGACATAGTGCGTCCTCTATTCGATTCCAGTAAAGCGAATTGGTTGCAGGACGCTCACGAGGCTTGACCGTTTGTCGACACTGAGCGAATTTTATCGGCCTAAGAGGCGGGAAGTGGGAGCGCCCACCGACAAACGGGAGGCGGACCCGGTGTCCAGGAAGACGAAAGCTTTTGGGTGACGCCTGACGAGAGAAGCCGGGCAGGCCTCCGAAATGGGGCCATCCAGGGCTTTGTGAACAGCCTCTGCTTTTCTGGCTTCGGGGACGTTGCAGACCCAGGCATTGGCGCGAAACAGGCCGGGGCAGGTGATGGTCACGGCTTTTTCGGGGACTGAGGCCACGTCTTTGAAGTGACCTTCGCCAGCCTGCTGCCTGCGGCAAGCCTCGTCGAGGGCGATCACTTTGACGGTAGCGGGGTCATTGAAATCGGCGACCGGCGGATCGTTGAATGCAATGTGGCCGTTCTCGCCAAAACCAACAAAAGCGACATCGACGGGGGATGCAAGCAGAAGCTGGGAGTAGCGATGGATTTCGGCGTTTAAGTCGGGGGCGTCGCCGTTCAAGTAGTGCACCTGGCCGGGATGAACTTTTTCCACCAGACGGGTGCGCATCCAGTAACGGAAGCTGGACGGGTGGTGAGAGCTCATGCCGACGTACTCGTCCATGTGGAACCATTCGACGGCATTCCAATTAATTTCTTGTCGCACAAGCGCTTCGACCAGAGGGATTTGGGAATTTCCGGTCGCTCCAATGACACGAACCCGGCCGCGCTCTGCGATGGCTGCGTTGATCAGCGAAGAAGCTTGCTCCGCAGCGGCGAGTCCCGCGTGCGCGCTTGAATCGTAAATTTGCACATCGGCGTTTCCGGCTCGGAAGTTCCGCAGCGGCCGGTTTGGATTCAACATGCGCGCATTATATAAAGCACAGCAAATCACAGGCGGCTGCCGCAGGATTGGCGGACCACCAGTTCCCCGTCGAAGAGCACTTCTCTTCCTGGGGCTTTCGGATGGCTTAAGCGTTCCAGCATGGCGCGCATAGCGGCTTGGCCGATGGCCGGGCAAGGCTGGCGGACAGTGGTTAGCGGAACGGGTAGCAGGGCGGCGTAGCGCACATCGTCGATGCCCACCAGGCGGATGTCCTCGGGGATGCGAACGCCGCGTGACAGGAACGCGTGCATGAGAACTCCGGCGACGTGATCGTTGACGCACACGAACGCTTCGAGCTCTTCTCCCCGGGCGAAGGTGACCTGGTCATCCTCTCCGACTTCGACCGCGGGCGCGGCGGCATCCTTCAAACCGTTCTTGCGCAGCGCATCGCGATAGCCGGCCATGCGTCCGGCGACAGTAGATTCGGCGGCTTGGTAAGCGATGAAGCCGATGCGTTTGCAGCCGAGCTGAATGAGATGTTCGGTCGCGATGTAGCCGGCTTGCGAGTTGTTGAGGCCGACGAGATCGGCGCGGACACGTTCAGGCGAGGCGGAAGGACGGCGGTCGAGCAACACGACCGGGATATTGGCTTCCCGAAAAGCGTTCAGAATCCTGCGGTTCGTGCGGAAGGATTCGCCTTCGAATTCGAGCGGGGCGAAAAAGACGCCGGCCACTTTTCGGCTGATGAATTGCTGGCAGAGCTGCCAGCATTGCTCTGCTTTGCTGGTGACTCGCGGGTCGGTGTGGCCCCAAAGCAGGGCGTGGTCCACAGCTTCCGGAGTGTTGGCAATGCCGTGGCAAATAGGATCGAAGATTTCGGTCTCGCCGAGGTCCGGAATGAGCAGGCCGAAGAGGAGTCCGCGCGCCAGTTCCCCGCGCACATAGCTGCCGGAACCGGCGACGCGTTCGATCAGGCCTTTCTGCTGCAGTTCACGAAAAGCGCGGCCGACGGTGATGCGCGAGGTATCGAATTTCTTGACCAGGGCGGCTTCGCTGGGAAGTTTCTGACCGGGCTGGTAGCGGCCGGAGGCGATGTCGTTGCTGAGTGCGTCGATGACCTCCTGATACTTCGGGCGACGAAGGCCGGGACGGCTGCGTATATCGTCCATTTATGGATATTACAGCTTGTCCCGTGTTTTGCAACTTGCTATAGGGACTTCTCCC
>CBAAAA010000102.1:0-12091 GCA_964658695.1 uncultured Solirubrobacteraceae bacterium
ATGCCGACTATACGTCGAGCGCCGGGATAAACCGGCATGTTGTAAGGAATGAAAGAGTCCTACAAGAAAGGAGAAAGCGAATCCATCTTGGCCCCGAGTCTTGCAGCGAGCATCGCGAGGTGCTGGTTGAAGCGTAGATAGGGGTACCAGTGGGCTGGGCTATTGAGCTTCGAAAAGTCGCGGAACAGGATGCCGACTCCCTGACGGTAACGAGGAAGGCAAAATCACTGGCTGCGTTAGACGCGAGTAGCCAGTTGAATCCTGCGTAGTCTGAGAACCTGGCACGCTGAGAAACAACATGCACGAGAACCGGGAGACCTCTGGAGCGCCCCGATTGAGTCAAAGTCGGGGCCGGTCCGAGAAGGCGCAAAGCCGAACGTCGGACATGCACGCTCCGGAGGAGTCGGACCGCATCATAGTACCTATGAACCAGCCGAACAAAGAGGGGCAACCTTCAGCGGAGGTTGGGGAGGGAAGGGTGCGGGCCAAGGAGAACATCGCACAGTCCAACACGAGCCCGACACAGAGCGGGGAACGAGTGTCACAGGGATTGCGCGGTGTGCGAGAAGTAGCAAAGGCAAGGAAGCAAGAACGTTTCACCGCATTGCTCCACCACTTGAGCATTGATCTGCTCCGGGACAGCCTCAAGAATAGCTTGGTTTGCAGTGCGGGGAATAGAAAAGTGCAGCCGGTAGGACTCAGATTCGTGTCGTGGGGAATTCGTTCTTTGATGACCGAGACCCGCGCAAAGCGTAGGCTAGTGCAGAAAGCTCACCGGAGGTAGTCCTGGGGTACTGGAACGTCGCTCGCTCCTTCAACTAGCAGCTTTGGGCTTTTCAATGTAGCTGGCTCCTCTCGTTTTGTTCATGAATCAAGTCCGCCCCCCAGATCTACTGAAACGCCAGGATGGCTCGGGCCGGCGAAAAGTCTTGCTATCCCATATTGTCGGCATCCTCGGTATATCGCCCACTTGGAGGTGGTTATTCATAGCCAGGGAAACTGGGGATAAAGTTCCAGCGGAGTTTCTAGCTGTTTCGCCCAAGGGCGACCCTCCAAGAACCCTCTGCAGTTTCGATGCTATCGGCGTGGTCCCCAAACGGCAAATAACTGTGCGTTCCGGTTTTCCATGCCTCGGGAAGTGATCCAGGACGAAGCTTGGCGATCCCGATTGGGCCGGACAACACGTTGCCGCAGTTACCCGATGGCGGCATTAAGCCGGATTCACAACCGAGCGTAGTCCAAGGTGCGCAATGGATAAACCGGGAGTGGTTCATCCCAGGCGACAACCTTCCCAGTATGCGTACCTGAAGGGCGATGTGCGCATCGGAATTTATATCGGGATTCCATGCCGTGATTACTGGAACTCAGAACGGAGAGCAGTCACACTAATCGTCGAGCCAACTCCCTTGCGGCGGTTGGACGCTCGCTCAATCTGGAGACCCTGCGCTTGAAATGTCTTCGCTTCGCGTTTGCGGCCGAGTTTCCGTAAAACAATCGCATAGTTTTTCAGCAGGACTGCGTAGTCGAGATGGTCTTCACCGAGCGTCTTCCTGCAAACGGCAATCGCTCGTTGATACGTATTGCTGGCGTCTTCGAGGCGGCCCATTTTGACATAGGTTGTCGCCAGATTATTCAGTGGCGCAACGAGAGACGGGTGATCATTCCGCAAAATCGTTTCCCATACCCGAATCGATTGCTGCTGCAGATCGACAGACTCGTGGTAGCGCTCCTGATCGAAGCGGAGTACTGCGAGATTGTTTAAAGACGCGGCCATCAGAGCTGGGTCTGCCGCTTTCTGTTTGGCGAGATCGGCAAGAGAGTCCTGTAGCAATGGCTCCTCTTCCTGATAACGTTTCTCTTGCCTGAAAATCTGAGCAAGGCATTCACGCACGACGGTGATGTTCTCGGCGAAGCCGATTCGCGTGTTGACCGCGATTGCTTGGCGCAAGAGCGCGACCACCTCGTCACGATCACCGGTTTGCGTGGGTAGAATGGCCATTTTGGCAAGTAGTAAGACGTAATTACGCGAACCTTGGCCCTCGGCCTTCTCTACCAGGTTCAGCGCACGCCGGTACTCGGCTTCCGCTTCGGCAAATTGCCCCGTTTGAGCGTAGGCTCCGGCAAGAGCGTCGTGGATCACTGCTAACTTCCGGTCTTCAATCATAGAGGGCGCGGCAATCGCCAGCGCTTCCCGGAAGGCATGCGCTGCCGTGGGATAACTCCCGGTGTAACTGAGTGCCCTGCCCTCCGAGAGCCAGTCACTCCAGCCTTTCGACTTTTCGCTTGCGTGGCCGCTCTGAACAGCCAGCAGAAGAATACACAACACAAATCGCATGTCCTTCTCCTCCGAATGGTCCCGTATTTCGCGGCACACTTTAACGCAAACGCAAAAACAACGGAGCCGTATTCCAGTCACGATCGAGTGAAGCGCTTCGGTTGGCCGGTGCGCAATGAAGAGGCGGTAAAATCGACGGTAAAGATCAGGTGCGGGCTATTGGCTATACGCCGCAGGTGGCGCGAGAACCGCGGCTACATCATTCGAGTCGGCGACTTCCGGTTGGATTGTGACCGGTGCGAACGATGGCACAATCCCGTTGCCCTCGCCGCGCCTTTGGTGGGCAAGGGCCTCGGGTGTTCTGCCTCACGGAACAGGAACTTCAACGGCGGATGAGCTGACGCGCGTAAATAACCACCGCCCATCGATCTTCTTGGCTTCGCCGTCAAGGTATACGTGGCTCTTGGCTGTCCAAAATGGCTGGCCGGTAGCCGGATTCAACGACACGTCGAAGTAATGGCATTCGAAATACACCGATGATTTCCATTGGTCGGCATGCTCCCTTACAGGGACATACTTCGTTTTGTACGCCGGCGAAAGCGACACTAACTTATTGGCTGGCTGCAACCCGCCGGAAACATACTTGAAGAAGGTACATATCGAGCCCTGTTGACCGTTGGCAGACGTGTCGCCTGAGAGTTCAGGGCAAGTTGCGGGATCATCCGGATCGCCGCTGCCGATATAATTTCCCGCCGCGGCAGTAGTGCTGACAAGTGTGATTTCGCCGTCCTTCGTCCAAAGCGCGATTGCGTCGCGGATCCGCTGAGTTATCACGGAAGGCGAATCGCCGTTCACTGGATCGTGCACGCTCACTGCCGCGTGAAAGGCTGCGTGAAGCTTTTCCAGTTCAGCCGATTGAGCCAGTCGATCGTTATCGTCACGCCCGCCACCTGCACGGGCGGCTCCTATCGCCGCGAGAATTCCCACCGCGAGCAGGGCCACAGAACGTGTGTACCTCTTCTCAAATGTCAATTTCATGTTCGTCTCTCCTTTGATCTTGGGGCGAGGTTGTCATTGTCACCGCGCCTGTCTGTTTGCCCTCACGCCATAAAGCGAAAATCGCATCGGAAACTTGTAATTGGGAAGGAACTGCTTGGGGCAGCTAATTCTGAAGCTGCCGGTAGCTTTCGATGAGTTTGCTCTCCGGACGCGATTGACATCAAACGTTCTCACGTTGACCCCTGGCGCTGTTTTTTTCAAATGAGCAGCACATGAATCGCTTCCTCATCTCAGATGAGTAGCCGCAAATCCAATTGAATTAAGCTGATACAAAGGTTACCGGGCAGCAGGCCAGCATCGGCCAAACTACTCTAGACTTGAGGGACGGAGCGAATTGCTTTTGGATCTCAATGGTGATGCCCTCATTCGCTTCGACGATTTCGAGTTCGATCCTCGTTCTGGGAAGCTCCTGCGTAACGGACAGCCTATACGCATTCAGCCACAACCGCTGCGGGTGCTGAAGCTTCTGCTCGAGCGGCCTGGACAAACAATTCCCCGTGAAGAACTGCGCGAACACATCTGGGGCGGCGCCACTTACGTCGAATTCGACCAGGGATTAAACTACTGCATCCGGCAGATACGCCTTGCGCTGGGCGACAATGCCGCGAGCCCCGTATACGTTGAGACGCTTCCCAAGCAGGGGTATCGATTCCTGCCGGCCGTGGTCCACGGGGACGGAAGCGGGACGGCGCGGGGTGTGCCCATTCCGGCGGATGGGCCCCCGGAGCCGCCAAACCAACATCAGCCATTCGAGGCGCCGGATTCCGTTTCCTGGATCAGAACGAAGCGTTCCTGGTGGTTCGTCGCGGCGGGGCTCTGCGCGCTGTTGATTATCGTTCCCGTATGGATGCATCTCGCGAGCAAGCCGCGCATCGCCTCACTGGCCGTGCTTCCTCTAGACAATCTTTCGGGCGATCCTAGCCAGGATTACTTCGCCGACGGGATGACGGACGAGTTGATCACCATGCTCGCCAAGAACTCGACTCTGCGCATCGTCTCCCGAAGGTCGGTGATGCAGTACAAGCGCGCACACCGCCCCTTGCCGGAAATCGCTCGGGGGCTTGGAGCCGATGGCATTCTCGAAGGATCCGTCACACACTCGAATACCGGCGTTCACGTGACTGTGCAGCTCATCGACGCCCGCACCGACACGCATCTCTGGGCGGAAAGCTTCGATCGCAACATGAGCGGCTCTGTCTCTTTGTCAAGGGAAGTCGCGCAATCGGTTGCGAGAAAGCTTCGCAGCTCGCTTCCTGAAACGGCCTCAACCCGGTATGTGCGGCCGGAAGCGCACGACGCCTACCTGCGAGGGCATTATCTATGGTTCAGGGGTCATGACGACCAGGCCGCCGAATACTTTAAGAAGGCAGTGGAATTGCAGCCGGACTACGCACTCGCATGGACTGGGGTCGCCGACGTAAATGTCGTAGACGCGGGTTATAAGCCCCCGAAAGTCTTGATGGTTCAAGCAAAAGCTGCGGCACTCAAAGCCGTCTCGCTCGATGATTCGCTTGCGCAGGCGCACCTTTCCTTATGTCGAGTTAACTTCTTCATCGACTGGGATTGGTCCCGCGCGCTACAGGAGTGCGACCGTGCCATTGAGCTGGATCCCAAGTTTTCGGAGGCCTACCATACGCGGTCGGAGATCCTGGCTGCGCTGAATCGACAGACAGAGGCGCTCGAGTTAGCGCGCAAGGCTGCCGAACTCGACGCGTTTTCCCGTCCTTGGGCTTTGCCGGCATCTCTGCTGCGGGCGCGACAGTTCGATGCCGCGATCAATGAGGCACGGGCCAGGCTGGTATTGGACCCAGACGATGACGGAGAGCTGTCTGTCCTCGACGGCGCTTATCGAGCTAAAGGGATGTGGAAAGAAGCCTTCGAGAGTTCATATAAGACGCTCGTTTTACACGGCAATGCGACTAGAGCCTCGGATGAATTACAAGATTTCCAGCGGGGAGGCTATCGAGCGGTGATCCAGGGCCGCCTAAATTATCGGAAGAAGCAATCCCAATCGCATTACGTCTCAACCTACTTGTTGGCTGGCCTCACGGCTCAACTCCGCCAACCGGACGAAACATTGGCATTCCTTGCGCAAGCGCTTGAGGAGCACCAGGGTTATTTAGTTTTTGTTCAATGCGACCCGGACTTCGACTTTCTTCACGCCGACGAACGCTACCGGTCAATCGTCCGCCGCATTGGACTTCCGCCCGCTTAGTGAGGCTAGCGGCGCGGATTTGGCTGCGCCGTCAAAATGACCGTGCACGCCAAACTTTTGCCGCATCGCCATCCTATCAGTCAACGAAAGTTAGTTAGAGCAGCGTAAACTCACGATTCCGGCAGACGCAAGGGCACAGTTGTTGTTGTCATTAGGTCCAGTTGGATTTTGCTTATAAAGCCAGGTCTGAGCCCATTTTTTCACGGTGAAAACTGTCTTGATGAAGCGGAATCTTGGACGTAATCCGTTTCACTTTGCCGCGAAACGCGTTACCGTCGCTTGTGGTGTCGACGCTTTGACGCTTCTGTCGCCTACGGCCACTTAGCGTAACGCCGACTATACGTCCAAGTGGATTCCTCCAAACATGTGTAGTTACTTGAGTGGACAGCAGGCTCGCAAACACGTGCATGCAGTGTAAACCACCGTCTCGCGTCCCGACCTCGTACTGAAGCAATCCCGCTTGATATACTCTTTTGGAATTTCGTTGAATTCCGATGCTCCAACCTGCCGACGACAAATGGCGAGACGCTTACGGCCGATATCGGAACCTCGAACGCGAACTAAACGGTGACACTGGTTCGCAAGGCCATCTAGTTCTCCTCCGCAACTCCGCATTGGGATTGGACTCTCTGGAACGTGCTTATGCGGAGCACGGCCAAACTCGACTACGATCTCCATCGCCAGCAACGAAGGCTGAATTCGACAAGATCGCCGAAATTCGGTCGAGCTATGACCTCGGACAGAACGATTTTGTTTTCGACGACGTTTATCACCTTGCATTCGACAATCTGACGACTTGGCCTGGATATGCTTTTGAATACCCACCCGCAGATATGTGTCAGTGGTTCTTTCGCGGCCAACGCGTGGATACATGGGATATCGGCGCAAAGGTTTATCGGGAGCTACCAGCTGGACCCGTAGAGGGAAATGATGAGATTCGTAACCGAGCGACGCTCGCCTGTCAGGTCGCTCATGCAATGTTGGCGAACAGCTTATTGCCCGATGCAGGGTTCTCTGAAGCGATGGCAGTCGCTCAGCATTACTCGGACGACGCCGTCCTCAACGTATCAACTTGGCTCGCTGATTTCTCCAAGAGTTTTTGGGTTGCCCTTTTCTTTGCATCCTATGGTGGCAGAGAGCCCGACAAGGGAATTGTCTGGAGCATCATGAACGGCGAATATGGCCGCCGATCCGCAGGCCTCATGAACCCATTAGGATCTCTACAGCTGATCGTGCCGTCAAACATAAGGCGGATTGACAACCAGAAGGGAGTTTTCATCAACGCCGCCATACCTGAAATGTTCGCGCAATACGTACCTTTCGGTTGGCACACGCGTTTTCATCAAAGGGCGGGGCTCGTGTTCGAAGACGAAGTGCTTGGTATCACCGAGAACACTATGTATCCGAAAAATGATCCTCTTCCGTCAACTCTGAAAGAACTTGGAAAAGTAGTCAGATCCTCCTCTCTTGAATGGATACCTAAAGGCTGGGCTCTTCCGGATGTCATCTATACGGACCCATACGATGCGAAAACGTACGAACTGTTGATGGACTGTTGGCTTGGAGAAAAGCGCTCGGTCGGTCCCGAACCCTCTGGCATTCGTGTTCTTCTGCCGGACCTCGCGAGATATCATGCACTGCTGAACTCACCGTCCTACAGAGATCGTTTGCCAAGAGTGTCAAGTCGATCCATCAATTGCCTCTTCCGTGCATTTGAAGCACTCTATAACCAAGCGAACTCAAAGGGACAACTTTCTGTTCGGGAGTGCATCCAGAACGCCTACACAGAAAACATGATCAATGATCCGTCTGATGCGAACGTACTTCGTGAAGCGCTTGGAACCATGAACTCAAAAAACTAGGTTTCTGCGTAAAGACAGGAAAAGAGAACAGTCCACATGCCCGCGTGAACAGCGGCTTGAGATCGGAGGCATCTGTAATCGGTCATGCATCCCGCTGCGATAGGAGGAGTACATGTAGATAGGCACCTTTTGGGGCAGCTTATGCTCCCCTTGTGCGTCTTCTTGCTACACCAGAACTGAGATTTCTTCTCCGGTAACGCCTCGTGTTTAGCGTTGGTGAGCAGCAGAGCTCATCTCTGACCCACTTTGCCGTAAAACGGGCTAATCGGAGAATTGACCAACAGTGAGTCTGGCGGGTGGTAACGAAAAACGCCGCTTTCGCAAACATTCGAAACAACGCCAGTCGCCCGTCTCACTCGCTCCAGTTCACCACGCGTTAGCCGCCCCACGGCCTAAAACATTTCCCACCAAAAATGTCAGTCACAGACCAACTCACCAGTCAATTCAACGACATCCACCCAAACCCCTGAATCGGCATGCTACATCTATCCCTTACAAGCGCCGTAGGAGTCATATCTCTCCCCGGCGCTTTCGCACTTCAAAAGGAGATCCAAAAAACAATGTCCACCGCCGCTCAGACCAAAGCGAATCGCCAAAACGCCAAACACTCCACCGGGCCTGTCACCGAACAAGGCAAATCTGCCTCGTCCCTGAACCATCTGGACCACGGCTTCTGCGGCTCGTTCCGCATCCTCAAGCACGAGGACGCACAAGCCTACGACACGCTGCTATTGAACCTCCGCGAAGAACATCGTCCCACCACTGCAACCGATTCCATCCTGCTGGAACGCCTCGCCCGCCACCACTGGCTCAGCTTGCGTGCTCAGTTCCTGCAATCCAGCCTGTTCTTCGAACGCCACCTCACCGCCGACGAACAAAAGTATCTTGACCTCTATCTCCGCTACCAGTCCACCAACGACCGCGCCTTCTTCCGGTGCCTCAAAGAACTCGCAAGTCTAAGAGCCGAAAAGCATAATCAGAGAATTGGCTTCGAACGGGAAAAGCGCATTGCTGCCGAAGAGATTCGCAATCAGGAGTCACACGACGTTCGCACCCGCATTGCAAACGCCCGCGCCACAGACCTCGAAATCGAAGTAAGCATCAAGGAACGAGCGGAATCCGGCGTACCTACCGTCACTAACGAATCGATTCCTTCACCCAAAAGCCTTCTGGCCCGCTCCCTCCGAGTGAAAGCCGAAAAGAAGACTTCCAAACAAAGCCTGGTCAAGACCTCAAACGCTGCCTGAGACATCTCCGGCTGGAATAAATATGACGGCGCTACTGAGCGAGACGGAGCTGTGAAACATTGCAGTTCTCCTCGAAAAGGTCGCCCCTTAAGCTCAGGAAAAGGCCCAGCGTTTCAATCGGAGGGAATATCAACTTCCCTGTAGCAACCCGGCGTTGCCGCGTTCACGGCCTCACCGATGCGGTTAGGATGCCTCTGCAACCATGCGCCATGCGGAGTTCCAAGTACAACGATCCAGATTGCTCTTCAAATTCTGCTGATAACAGATCTATCGCCTCCGCGATCTCATGACCGGCAAGGAAGCTGTGTATGCCGCTCCTGGGTGCCGTGGTGAAAGAGAATGCGCATAGCGAATGGGCAAGCCAGAGGGAAGCGGCGGAGCGTCGAGGCTGCGGGCTGCAAATTTCAGCACGGCCTGCACCTGCTCGCGCGTCACATGGAAATGCTAAATGATCTCGTCAATATCGGAACCGGCCTCCAGGTTTTCAAACACCGTGGCAACCGGCATCCGGGTGTCCTCAAAAAACCATGCGCCGTTGCGGCGGTCGGCTAGCTCTCCACGGCGGGGCTTTGTGACCAATCGAGATTTGCCATGATCCACGCTCCTTTCCTTCAGGTTATCGTGACCGCGGATTATACGGGTCGCTGCTTTTTTCGATCCGTCTGGTTGCTGAGGTGCATCCGCGGGCTCGACACATCTTCCACACCGCCAGTTTCTTGCCCTCGCAAAAGCATTTCGCAAATGCTACGAAACGAAGCAAGCCTTCTTGCCACTGGCACGCGAAAACACTGGCTCCCGCGAGTCTCGCCGTTACAATGACGATATGCCAATCAAGGTAGGAATCAACGGCTTTGGCCGTATCGGGCGAAATGTCGTCCGCGCTGGTCTAGATAATCCCGATGTTGAGTTTGTCGCCGCCAACGACTTAACGGACACGAAAACGCTCGCGCATTTGCTGAAATATGATTCGATTCTCGGCCAGCTGAAGGCTGAGGTGCACGCACATGGCGAACACATCCACGTTGGCGATACCAAGCTCAAAATTTTCGCGATCAAGGATCCTGCCGAGATTGACTGGTCTTCCCTCGGTGTCCAAGTCGTGGTCGAATCTACCGGCCGCTTCACCGATGCCAAAGATGCCGCCAAACACTTGCACGGTTCCGTAAAAAAGGTCATCATCTCCGCTCCTGCCAAAGGCGAGGACGTCACGCTGGTGCTGGGCGTGAACGATGAGGCTTACGACTCCGCTAAGCACAACATCATCTCAAACGCATCCTGTACTACGAACTGTCTTGCTCCCCTCGCAAAGGTCATCAATGACAAATTTGGAATCGAGAAAGGGACCATGACGACCATTCACAGTTACACGAATGATCAAAATGTTCTCGACTTCCCACACAAAGATCTTCGCCGTGCGCGTGCCGCTGCCTTGAACATGATTCCTACTTCCACCGGGGCCGCCAAAGCTATTGGACTGGTTCTACCAGAGCTGAAAGGCAAGCTGGACGGCTACTCCATGCGTGTGCCGACACCGGATGTTTCGGTCGTCGACCTGGTTGCGGTGCTCAAGAAAGACGCGACCGGCGAAGAGGTAAACGCGGCCCTGAAGGAAGCTGCTGAAGGACCGATGAAAGGCATTTTGGCCTACACCGAGGATCCCGTGGTTTCAACTGACATGCTGAACAATCCGAACAGCTCCATTGTGGATTCCGAGCTCACCAAAGTCATCGGCGGCAATTTGCTGAAGGTTGTCTCCTGGTACGACAACGAATGGGGATACTCGAATCGTGTGGTAGATCTGGTCGTGTTTCTCGGAAAGAAAGGGCTGTAAACTTTTGAAGGCGGGATCTTCCTGCCTTCACTTCTCTCCTCGAGGTAATCGATGCCCTGCACTCCGCAAGTGCTGAAAGACGTGCCATTGTTCGCATTGCTGGATGATGAAGAGTTGGCGGTTCTCGCCAGCCAGGTTGAAGTGAAGCAGTTTGCGGCAAGGCAGCGCATCTACAAAATCGGCGATCGCTGCAGCGCAGCCTACATTGTGCTCTCAGGCTCAGTGCGCGTTACAACCATCGACGAGGACCAGCAGGAAGTTCTTGTCGACGAGCCGCTCGGCGGTGAGTTCTTCGGATTTGCCTCCATGATCGATCAAACGCCACATCAGACTAACGCCGTGGCATTGCAGGAAACCGAGTGCGTTGAAGTCGATCGTAACGATATCTCTATCCTGCTCCAACGCAAGCCGCTCGCCGGAATGGATCTGCTGACGGTTCTGGGCCGCCAGTTTCACGCGGCGCAGAAACTGGTCCGCGTCCGCTCGAATCGCAACCCGAACGAAGTCATCGAGGAGGAAGCAACCTTCGGTGATCGAATCGCCGATTCAGTCGCCCGCTTCGGCGGCTCGTGGGCCTTCATTCTCTCTTTCCTCGGCATTCTGGTGGTCTATACAGGCATCAACATCACCCTGGGTCGGCACGCTTGGGATCCCTATCCTTTCATCCTGCTCAATCTGTTCCTGTCCATGCTGGCAGCCATCCAGGCGCCCGTCATCATGATGAGCCAGAATCGCCAGGATACAAAAGACCGCCTGCGCGGTGAGCTGGATTTCGATGTGAACCGAAGGGCCGAAACAGAGATTCAGGGACTTGCTCGTAAGCTGAACCTTTTGGAGGACAAGATCGACGACATCCACGAACACCTGCTCGATTCAACTCCCACCAGAAGCGTACAACCAGACCGCAACTAGCTTCCCATCACCCGCAAAGCGTCTTCCAACGCTTCGATGAAGAAGTACTCGCCCCACATTACCGATTCGTCGACGCCCAAACCTTTGTGGATGTGATAAACGCCGCTCTTTAGAATGCCTTCCCACTCCGGATCCGGCTGCGCCAGATACTTCGCACACAGAGTACGCAGAACATCTATGGCGGTCGACCAATAGAAGTGACCCTTCATCGGATCTGTGATCAGGCGGCACAACCGAAGCAGTCCCGCGGTCGCGATCGCCGCCGCCGACGTATCTACCAACGTCCGATTTTCTGGCGGAGCATTGTAATCCCAAGGGGGAACGCCATCGCCCGGGGTATAGGTGATGAAGTAGTCGGCGCACTCCTCGGCGGTTTTCAGAAAGCGCGGGTCGCGGCTGTATTCATAAGCTGTCGAGAAGCCGTAAAGCGCCCAGCCCAGGCCCCGTGACCAGCACGAGTCCCCGCGAAAACCTTGCTGGGTTGACTGCCTCAGGAATTCTCCCGTCTGCAAATCGAAGATTCCTTCGTGCGCGGTGGAACCGTCCCCGCGCACCAGGAAGCGCCGCGTCGTATTGCAATGCCGCACTGCGATGTCGCGCAGACGCTTGTCGTTAGTCTCGCGAGCCGCGTAGAAAATGATCCCCACGTTCATCATGATGTCGATGAACAACGAATCCTCCGCCACGAAC
>CBAAAA010000103.1:0-11923 GCA_964658695.1 uncultured Solirubrobacteraceae bacterium
GGCGATTCCCCGTAGAGGGTCTTAGCCTGGGTGTCGGCGGCCAGCGCATCGGCATAGGTCGGAGCTGAATTGTGGGCGGGCGTCGCTGAAAAGTTCAGAAGAAGCAGCAGCAGGCAGAATGCAGCGGCGGCGGCGGTTCCGGTGCGCGCAAGGCGGCCGAAAGTAAACAGGAAGCTGCGCCGGGCCTCGATTTTTGCCCAGAGTACCGGCAGGAAATGCTGGCTGGCTTCCACGTCCGGGCAGGCGGCCCGGTACTGGCCGAGCAACTGCTCTAATGCTTCGTCGTCGTTCTTCATGACAGAATCTTTCAACACTTGCGTTCACCCTACCAGAACAATGTGCAAATCAAAGCTGGCCATTCTCAGAGGCCGATTTAAATGCCTTCAAGACTCGCTGGCGAGCCCGGAAAAGCCTCACCTTTAATGCATTTTCGTTCACTCCGTACACGTCCTCCAACTCTTTCAGCGACAGGCCTTCCACTTCTTTCAGAGTTAGCAGCAGGCGATCTTCTTCCGAGACGTGGCGAAAGAGCGACTGCGTAAACTCGCGGACACGACTTTTGCGGCGCTCTTCGCGGTCCTGCTTGCTGCCGGCTACGGAATCGGCCATTATGACCTGCTGCTCACTTAAGTCGGACATGCGCGGCTCGTTGCGACGCCGGGCCCGACGCAGATAGTCGTAGCAGGCGTTGATGGAGAGCCGATACAGCCACGGTTCGAAGACCTCATTGGTTCGAAGCTGGTCGAGCGAATAGTACAGCCGGACAAACACCTCCTGCGCGACATCCTCCACGTCTTCGGGACGGCCGATGAGACGGGAGATAGTTCCCAGGATCCGGCGGCGATAGGCCAGAACGATCTGGTTGAACGCCCCAGAGTCACCGGTGCGCGCCTTTTCGATAATGTCTGGATCAACGAGCATAACCGGCTCTTCAGCCGGAGGGCTGCATTTGATCCTTCGTTTGACTTAGGCGCTTCAGCAATTTGTTAGGTTACAAGGGCCTGCGGGAATGTCCAAGCGGGCATTCGATACGATGCGAGCATGAAGGCACTGCTGCTGTCTGAATATAACCGGCTGGATGTGGTGGACGTTCCGATGCCGCGGCCGTCGGCGGACGAGATATTGGTTCGGGTGGAGGCGTGCGGCATTTGCGGAAGCGATGTGCACGGGTATGACGGGTCATCTGGAAGGCGCATCCCGCCCATTATTATGGGGCATGAGGCGGCGGGGACAGTGGCGGCGGCAGGGGCGAACGTCACGGATCTGCGGGAAGGCGATCGGGTTACTTTCGACTCCACGATCTACTGCGGCCACTGCGAATACTGTGTGAAGGGCGAAGTGAACCTGTGCAATAACCGGCAGGTGTTGGGAGTGTCGACGCCCGATTTCCGGCGGGAGGGAGCATTTGCCGAGTATGTGGTGGTTCCGCGCCACGTGACGTACCGGCTGCCGGATGCGATTCCGTTTTCACAGGCCGCGATGATTGAGCCGCTGGCGGTAGCGGTGCACGCGGTGTCGCTGGTGGACATTCGCCCGGAGACGACGGCGCTGGTGGTGGGTGCGGGAATGATCGGGCTGCTGGTGATGCAGGTGTTGAAAGATGCCGGATGCGCGCGGATTTATGTGTCGGATATCGATGATACGCGGCTGCGGCTGGCGCAGGAACTGGGCGCAACAGCCACGATGAACGCCAAATCGGTGGATGTAGCGGCGGAACTGGCGAAGCTGACCGGTGGGGCCGGGGTGGAAGCGGCGTTCGAAGCGGTGGGCAGCACGCCTACGGTAAAGAGCGCGATCGAGAGCGTTTGTAAAGGCGGAACGGTGGTGCTGATCGGGAATGTGACGCCGACGGTGGAGCTGCCGCTGCAGATCGTGGTGGGACGACAGATCACATTGCGGGGATCGGCGGCCTCATCAGGCGAATATCCAAAGTGCATCGAGCTACTGGCGCGCGGGGCGGTGCGGGTGGATCCGCTGATCACGGCGGTGGCTCCGCTGGAACAAGGCCAGGAGTGGTTTGACCGGTTGCATGCGCGGGAACCGAACCTGATGAAAGTGGTGCTGACTCCTCGGGAGGGCAAGTGAGCAATTCGCTGTTTGATTTGACGGGGAACGTAGCGATTGTGACCGGAGCGAGCCGGGGACTCGGGCAGTATTTTGCGCGGGCGCTGGCGAGTTCAGGGGCGGACCTGGTGTTGACAAGCCGTAAACGCGCGGATTGTCTTCCGTTTGAGGAAGAGATCAAGAAGATGGGCGTGAAGGCGATTTCGCTGGATCTGGACGTGCGCCGACAGGAGACTATCGAGCCTATGGCAGCAGCGGCGATCGAGGCGTACGGCAAGATCGACATCCTGGTAAACAATGCCGGGATGAATATCCGTAAGCCCGCGCTCGAGGTGCAGTGGGACGACTGGAACGCGATTCTGGATACGAATCTGCGGGGCAGTTTCTTTGTGGCCCAGGCGGTCGCCAAGCGGATGGTGGAGCGGGGCTATGGGCGGATCATCAATATTGGTTCGGTGACGAGCGTGGCTGGGTATGCGGGGCTGGGTCCGTATGGGGCAAGCCGCGGAGGAATCCGGCAGTTGACCATGAGCCTTGCCGATGATTGGGGCAAGTTCGGAGTCACGGTGAACTGCCTGGCTCCGGGCTGGTTTCGTACGGACCAGAACAAGGTGATGTACGAGAACCAGGAGTGGGTGGAGTACCTGAGCGATCGCATTCCGGTGAAGCGGCCGGGCGCGCCCAACGATCTGGATTCGGCGGTGGTGTTTCTGGCGGCGGAGTCGAGCCGGTACGTGACTGGACAGACGTTGCTGGTGGATGGCGGCATTTCGACCGGGGCGGTTCGGGCTTTGCCCAAGAAGAGCTAGTCAGGTTGAGGGGGTAACTCATGAGCACAATTCCGGCAGACGATCCCGAGCGCAAGCTCGCTCTTTCCAATGTGGAGAGCCCGACATCACAGCATTTTGGTGTGGCGGGCGGCACCTACACGATACTAGTCAGCGGCAAGGATACGGCCGGGCGCTACAGCCTGATCGATATGTACGTGCCGCCGGGCGGTGGACCGCCTCCGCATCGACACGATTTTGAGGAATCGTTCACGGTTTTAGAAGGCGAGATCGAAGCTACCTTTCGGGGTGAACAGGTGACGGTACGGGCTGGAGCATCGATCAATATTCCGGCCAACGCGCCACACCGGTTTCAGAACAAATCGGAGCAGGCGGCACGGTTGTTGTGTATCTGTTCGCCGGCGGGGCAGGAGGAGATGTTTCGGGAAGTGGGTGTTCCTGTTGCGACGCGGACGACGCCGCCTCCCAAACCGGACGCCGCCGCGCAGGAAGCGATGAAGGCCAATGTGGAAGCGCTTGCGCCGAAATATAAGACGGAGCTGTTGAAGCAGGCTTAAAGAGGAGCGAGGGATCGCGGCGATGAAGGTACTGGTATTGGGGGCGACCGGGAAGACGGGAAGTCTGGTAGTGGAGCGCGCGGTGGCGAAGGGCCACGCGGTAACCGTCCTGGTGCGGGATGCAGAGAAGCTGCATCAGCGAGACAAGGTTCGGGTGTTGATTGGCGATGCGACTGAACCCGAGGATGTAGTGAAGGCGATGGACGGCAATGATGCCGTGATCGATACTATCGGCGGAACAACGCCCTACAAGGACACCACGCTGGAGCGCACGGCGGCGCATAACGTTGTAGAAGCGATGAAGACCAAGGGCGCCCGCCGGCTGGTGGTCATTTCGATGATGGGTCTGGGAGACAGCCGGGAGCAGGCGCCGTTCTGGTATGAGCATTTGCTGATGCCGACCTTCTTGCGCGGCTCTACCAAAGACAAAGCGGCGTTGGAACAAGAGGTGAACGCGAGCGGGCTGGACTTTGTGATCGCGCGTCCTCCTATTTTGAAAGACGATCGGGCGAAAGGCGCTGTGACGGTGCTGGATAAAGAGGGAACAGGCCACGAGATTACGCGCGCGGATCTGGCGAACTTCTTAGTGGACCAGCTGGATGATGATCAATATCTGGGACGCGCGGTCACGGTGGTGAATCGCTAGACGGTCCGTTACCAGTTGGTGATGGAGCCATCGGGACGGAAGTAGGTTTGGGCGCGGGCGGTGACCGGTTCGGTGATTTCCGCGATCTGTTTCAAGTACTTCATATCGAGATCGACTCCGAGGCCGGGGCGGTCATTGGGATAGAGCTTGCCTTCTTTGAAGTCGAGACACTGGGGCAGATAAGGGAGATCGGCTCCCTGGTAGTTGTACTCCATCAGGACGGGGCCGGAGAAGGTACCGAGCGAGTTGACCAGTGCCGCAGTGGCGATGGGCCCGGTGAAGTGGGGGACGATGCCGACGAAATGCGTCTCGCAGATGGCGGCGATTTTCATCATCTCGGTGATGCCTCCGACGTTCGGTAGAGTAGCGCGGACGAAGTCGATGCTGTGATTTTCGACGAGCTTGTTGAAGTCCCAGCGATTGCCCCACTCTTCGCCCGCCGCAATGGGCACGTTCGACTTGGCGCGAATGGTGGGCAGGTCCTCGTTGAAGGCTTCGGTGCGCACCGGGTCTTCGACAAAAAATGGTGCGAATTTTTCGATGAGGGAACAGGCGCGCAGGGCTTCGGGGAGATCGAATCGCTGATGAAAGTCGACGACCCAATCGCCATTCTCTCCGACGCCTTCACGCGCTAGTTCGCATTGCTTAGCGAGTTCATTGACACGCTCGCGGGCATTAAAGGTTGAGTAGATAGGGAGGTCGGCCGCGCCCATGCGGTAGGCCCGATACCCTGCCCCAACGGTGAGCCGGGCGCGGTCCTTCACCCCCATACCGGGTTCGATTCCTGGAATTTTGCCGGCGGTGTTGTAGCACTCGCAGAACTTGCGCGTGGTGCCACCGAGAATTTCATGCACCGGCAGTTTAAGTACTTTGCCTTTGAGATCCCAGAGCGCGAGATCGAGTGCTCCGATGGCATCTTCCTTCTCGCGCCCGGCCGGATAGAAGAAGGAGCGGGACATGTCCTGCCAGAGACGTTCAATGAACTGAGGATCGCGGCCGATCAGACGGCCGGCGCACTGCTCCAGCATGTCCTTCGATCCGCCTTCGCCGACTCCGGTGATGCCGGCATCGGTCTCGATGGTGACGACCAGATCACTTTGATTGAAGAGCGGGTTTGGATGCGGCGGCGCGAGGGCCCGCACGCGGGTGATCTTCATCGGCGGGATGCCGGCGTGAAGTAACGGAATGGCAGGGAGGGCACTGAGGGTCTTGAAGAAGGTTCTGCGGTTCATATACTGTCCACAAATCTTATAACTAGTGGCGCCGGATTGCAGCCCGCAAGGCGTGGACGCTTGAATGAGGCTGCACCATCCAAGAGCTCAGTATTCAGGCAGATGGCTTCCAAGAGCGCCTCTGCTGGTTTGTTGCCCGGCGGCGGCTCGCGCGCTTGACTGTGTTCGGCGGGCGATAGCGCTGCAATGGATCGCTATTCTTCACAGGTTTGCAGGCAGTTCGACGCAGACTCAGAACGGCGGCGCCGCCACATTGCGGCTGCCGTCTTCCCAGTTCGACGGGTGCATCCCATTGAGTCGTAGAGGATGTGACGGGGAGCCTGCATGAGCGAGTGTTGCCACCGCGTGAGGTGTTGCACGAGAAGCTTCACAAAGCCATTGAGAGAGAGCGGGCGCGAACTGAGTCTCGCAACGATCCATGATGGGGCTTCACCCCGCTAAATTTAGATCGGCATCTTGTGCGAGGCGCCCTCGCGGACGGCGCAGCGGCGCTTGTCGTAAATCTGAGTGGTCGTCCCGTGGCGGTGGCCAAGCAGTTCTTTGACTTCCATGCTGTCGCCGGACTCGAGCAAAGGCGTCGGGAGTCCGCAGCTTATATCAATCGCCAGCGACTCTTGCTAATGAGTCATGGCGTAGACGATGTAGTTGACGCCGAGACGCATGCCGAGAGCGGAGTACTTCTCCGGGTACTGTGGTTCATCTGCCCACTCCCAGGAATCTCCGATATCGGAGTTGAAGGAAATGGCGACCATCACGCGGCCCTTGTCGTCATAAATTCCGCGCCAGCGCGGGACGTAGCCGTCTTTCTTATGACCGGCGTCGAGGTGTTCAGCGCCTACGACCTGATAGCGGTTATCGAGATCGTAGACGGTATGAAAGATGGCGTCGCTGTCCGAAATATCGACAATGTCGCGGTCGGGGAAAACGCGCTTCATGCTTTCCTGAAAGACAGACCACTCGACAGTGCCGTGGAAGTCATCGGCCATGAAGAAGCCGCCACGGAGGAGATAGTCGCGCAGCTTTTTCGCCTGACTATCGGAGATGCCCCATTCGCCGACCTGAACCGCGTAAACCCATGGCCAGTTGTATACGTCATCGTCGTCGAGCGTTACGCATTGTTCAACGGAGCGTACGTTGATTCGGGTAAGGCGGCGAACGGCGAGGGAGAAATGCCGGTCGGCACGCGGGAAGTCCTGGGTCCACAAAGAGCGCCCGTCCCGCCAATCGCCGCCAAATCGCCCGCGGTAGCCGTCGTTCCAGCCCGGCGGGTACATCAGACGCGCGAAGGCCCATTCACTCCTCTGCTGCCAGTCGGGTGGGAGAGGGATGTCTCCAATGCTGTATTCGACACCCTGGTACTCACGGAAGGGAAGCGGCTTCTGGCGATCCAGAGCGTAAACGGTACCGAGGAAGAGGAGAGCAGACACCGACAGCCAGGGGATCTTCCTAAATTTCATGGGCAGGCCGCCTCAATTCCCAACATAGCGCAAATGCGGTGGGACGTTGATCTTCCATCATTGGCGTGTTGACGTTCTACCATTGGGTTTATGTCTCAAAGCACCGGCTTGCCGAATGCACCCGCGCCGAATGCCCCAGAACTAGCCCGTAAGCCTGTTCCGGCGATTGTCGCTCTGAGCGTTGCTGTTGCTGCATTCTTGGTGTGGCTCATTTACTTCAAAGGGAAGGTCGCCGCACCGGAGTGGGTCGGCTCGCTACCGGCGGCCAACGCGGTGTTCAATTCAATGAGCGCGATCTGTCTGATATTTGGATACCTGAATATTCGGCGGGGAAAGCGGCTGGTCCACATGCGGTTCATGTTGAGCGCCACGGTTTTTTCGGCGTTGTTTCTCGTGAGTTACATCACTTACCATTATTTCCACGGAGATACTAAGTTCCCCGGACATGGATGGATCAGGCCGGTTTACTTCTTCATTCTTGTTACTCACATCGGGCTTTCGATGGTAGCGCTTCCGCTGATTTTCGCGACGTTATGGTATGCGCTGCGGAACCAGTTTCGATTTCATCGCGGAGTTGCCAGATGGACTTTCCCGGTCTGGCTGTATGTGTCGGTGACCGGGGTCATCGTGTTTCTGGTACTCCGCGCCTATACGGCCTAGAGCATTAAGACATTGGGGGCTGCACTTTTTTTACGTGAGGACTTTCGCCGCCCAGCCACTGGGGATGCGTGGCAGTGCTGTCGAAAATGGCGCTGGTTTTGAATAGTTCCCAGCGGCCGTCTGCAGCGGGTCCGGCGGTGCGGGCCAATATGGCCGACATCTGCTCCTTGGTTACATCCTTGTAGGTTTGGGCAGCCTTGATGGCCTGATCCAGAATCTCCGGTTTGTCGATGCCGGTAATCTGCACGGAGACCGGCTGACTCAGTGAGTAATGGAGGCACTCCATGGCGGTGACGGCCTGACTCTTCAGGATGATAGTGTCGCCTAAGCTCTTCATTCCGAGAATCCCGATGTTACGCTTAACAAGTTCCGGGATGACTTTACTGCCGAAGCTGCGGAAATGCGCGTCCATGACGTTATTTGGCATCTGCACGGTGTCAAATACGAACTTATGCCGGTCCGCGACTTCGAGCATGTAGAGATGGATGTTCGGATCTTTGTGCCCGGTGAAGCCGATGTAGCGCACTTTGCCAGCTTTTCGGGCGGCAAGGGCGGCAGAGGCAGCGCCGTTTTCTGCGAAGATACGGTCCGGGTCTTCGAAGCGGATGATCTCGTGGAACTGAATCAGGTCCAGATGGTCGGTTTGCAACCGCTTCAAAGACTCGTCCAGTTGCTTGTTGAATTCGTCCGCGGTACGGCCGTCATTCTTGGTCATCATGAAGACTTTGCTTCGGAGATTGGCCTCTTTGACGGCTTTGCCGACGCGCTTTTCGCTTTCGCCTTCGTTGTAGTCCCAGGAATTGTCGAGGAAGTTGATTCCGCGGTCGACGCCGGAGTGCACCAGCTTGATGGCGTCGGCTTCAGTCACTTCCTTTTTGCCAAGGTGATACCCGCCCATCCCGATACACGAGACCTTTTCGCCTGTGTGTCCAAGAGTGCGATAAGGAATCTGGTATTCCCCGATGTCTTCCGCTCCAGAGCCTAACCCTACTGCAGTCAATCCTGCACCCATTGCGAGTAGCACCTCTCTTCGATTGGACTTACTTTCATCGCTCATCCACGTTAGATGACTGCCGCCTTGTCCGTTAGCCCAGTAATTCTGGCAGGAATAGCTGAAGCATTGAAAATGTCACCGGCATCCTGGAAGGAGAAGAGGAGAATCTTTGCGAAATTCCAGAGCAATGTCTGCTCATATTCTGCTTTATCGTGCACTTACCGGCGGGGTTTTCGCTGCTTTGTCGATTGCAGGCGGCTATGCACAGTCATCCTCTCCCAAAACCCTGTACTGCTATGACGCCAAGGATCCGCACGATGTCCGCCTTTGGGAAGGAAAAGCCCCTGGGGCGGTGGGCACGGATCCCTGCCGCGATATTCCGTTTCTGCGAGTGTTCCGCCCCGGGGGTGCAACGGGGGCAACCGACCTCGGAATCATTGCGATACCAGGCGGCGGGTATAACGAACTGATCGACGCCGCTGAGCAGACCCCGGTGGCGCAGTACTTTGCGAATCAATTTGGGATCACAACGTTCGTGCTGTATTACCGGTTAGTGCAATCCGATGGAACGTATCGCTTCCCGGTTCCGATGTGGGATGGGCAGAGAGCAGTTCGGTACGTTCGGTTTAATGCGGCGCAGTATGGCATTGACCCGCATCGCCTCGGCGTCTTCGGCTTCTCGGCGGGCGGGCATCTTGCCGCCACATTAGGCGTCTATTCGAAGACGAACTTCAACCTTCCAGCACCAGACGGGGCTGTCGACCAAACGGACGCACGCCCTGATTTTCTGGGATTAGGATATCCCGTGATCTCGATGGACCCGGACCAATATGCCTCGCTGGCTTCGCTGAGATCCCTGCTTCGTGGATATAAAGGCGGCGAACGCGAGTGGCTGGAAGACCTTCTCTCGCTGCAGAAGCATGTGAATGACTCGACACCGCCGACGTTTCTGTTTGAATGCTTTGATGACCAGGTTGTGAGTGTCCAGAACAGCAGCCTGTTCTACGAGGCTCTAGTAACGGCAAAGATCCCCAGCGAAGATCACATCTTTCAACTCGGACATCATGGCGTTGGCTTGGCAACCAACGAACCGTACGAGTATGTGTGGCCGGAGTTGTTTCGCGGCTGGTTAAGCGAAATTGGGCTGCTGCCCAAGCCGGCGCCACTCGTTCCCGAAACGGGGAAATAGCGGGCTCCATCAGATCCATTTCCTACGCAGAAGCCACCTTTTGATGAACTGCGTCAGGCAGATGTAGCAAAGGAGCGTCAGCAGGAGGATCGGCCAGTATAAATGCGGCAAGCCTGTCAGGCCGAGGGAAGAAGCTAAAGGGGAATAAGGCAGATATGCTCCGCATGCCATGATGGCCAAGGTTGTGGCTGTAAGCGGCCAGCTCGCGCGGCTCTGGATGAAGGGAATCCGGTTGGTGCGGATGACGTGAATGATCAATGTCTGGGTCATCAGCGACTCGACAAACCAACCCGTTTGAAAGAGCGCCGCGCGGGACGGATCCCAGCAGTGGAAGACCCAGAGCATGACGGCGAAGGTCGAGTAATCGAACACGGAGCTGATGGGGCCGATGTAGAGAATGAAGCGGGTAATCTCGTTGATGTTCCAGGGACGCGGGCGCGCCACCTGCTCATCGTCCACTGAATCGACTGGAATTGGCAGCTGCGAAAAGTCGTACAACAGGTTGTTGGTCAAAATCTGAATAGGAGCCATCGGAATGAAGGGCAGAAATGCGCTGGCTCCCAGTACGCTGAACATGTTGCCAAAGTTGGAACTGGCTCCCATGCGAATGTATTTGAGGATATTCGCGAATACTTTGCGACCTTCGGTGACTCCGCCTTCGAGCACCATGAGGTCCTTCTCGAGCAGGATCAGATCGGCCGACTCCTTGGCGATGTCGGTGGCCGTGTCAACTGAGATGCCGATGTCGGCCGCTTTCAGAGCAGGAGCATCGTTGATGCCGTCGCCCATGAATCCGACGACGTGGCCTTTGTCTCGCAGGACCCGGATGATGTGCTGTTTGTGGGCAGGAGAGAGCCGGGCAAAGAGGGTTGTCTTCGCGGCCGCCGCAGCCAGTTCGGCTTCGGACATGGTTTCGATGTCCTGGCCCAGCAGCATAGGCTCGGAAGGCAGCCCGACGTCCCTGCACACTTTTCGGCTGATTAAGTCGTTGTCTCCGGTGAGGATTTTAACAGCTACGCCATGCTGGTGAAGAGCTTGGATGGCGTCGGCCGCGGTGCTCTTGGGAGGATCCAGAAATGCGACATAGCCTCTCAGCACAAGTTCGCTCTCGTTGTCCTTTGAGCAGGCCTGTTTGCCCGGCATGTCTTTGGTCGCGACGGCAAGAACACGAAAGCCATCGTTGCTGAGGCTCTCGTACTCTTCTTTAAGGCCGGCTATCAATTCAGGCTGCATGGGCAAGAGCTTGCCGTCCCGCTCGAAGTGCGAGCAGTTATGGAAGATCTCTTCCGGCGCGCCTTTGGTCAGAAGAACGGCCTGGCCTTTGGGGTCTTCGACCAGGACAGACATCATTCGCCGCGTGAAGTCAAAGGGGATTTCGTCCAGCTTCTTATATTTTTGGATCAGTGACTGCTGATGAAAATCTGTGCTGTCGAGAATGGCCCGGTCGAGCAGGTTCTTGAGCCCGGTCTGGAAATAGCTGATCAGGTAGCCAGTGAGCAGCACTTCTTCTGAATCGCTACCAGAGACATCGCAGTGGCGTTGCAGGACCACGCGGTCCTCCGTAAGCGTGCCGGTTTTGTCGGTGCATAACACGTCCATGGCGCCAAAATTCTGGATGGAGTTCAGGCGTTTGACGATCACTTTCTTGCGGCTCATGGCAAGCGCGCCTTTGGAGAGACATACGGAGACGATCATGGGGAGCATCTCCGGTGTCAGGCCCACAGCGACAGCGAGGGCGAAGAAAAACGCACCTTTCCAGTCGTGCTTGGTGAACCCGTTGATGAGGAACACCAGAGGCACCATGACGGCCATTAGACGGATCATCAGCCAGGTGAAGCGGGTGAGGCCCTGGTCAAAACTGGTGGGGACACGCTGCTCTGCAATCGAACCAGCCATGCTTCCGAAGTAAGTACGGGGGCCCGTAGCAACGACAACCGCGGTGGCCGTTCCGCTCTGAACACTGGTGCCCAGAAAACAGGTGTTCTTCAGCTCGAAGGCCGAGTTGGCGGCAGTGGCATCGGCGTCGTGAAACTTCTCTACCGGGAGCGACTCGCCGGTGAGACTCCCCTGACTGACAAAGAGATCTTTCGAGGTCAGGACACGGACATCGCCCGGAATCATGTCGCCGGCCGACAAGTGGATGATGTCGCCCGGGACCAAATCCCGGAGCGGCATCTCGAGCGTTTGGCCCTGGCGAATGACGGTGGCCGTTACGTGAATCATGGCCTTGAGTTGGGCTGCGGCGGCGTCAGCCCGTGCTTCCTGGACGAAGCGGAGTGCAACGCTCAGCACTACCATGGCCGCCATGACGGTTCCGGCTCGCGCGTCGCCGGTGA
>CBAAAA010000104.1:0-11889 GCA_964658695.1 uncultured Solirubrobacteraceae bacterium
AACGACTACGGGCGCGCCTTCACCAGCAGTTCAAGCTAGGCCTTACCAATTCCTCGTCGCGTCTCGGCCGGAACGCCTCAACCTGAATATCGCGGTTCGGGTCGGGTCAGCTTAGGAGGCGGCTCCTGCCCGGCTCGTATGCGCCAAAGCGGTGGAAGGTGGTGCGTATGGGGAACTCTTGCTCTTGGAATCGGAGCCTGTGCCGGACAAAGCGGCCTTGGCTTGCGCGCTCAGCTCCACTGTGTCCTGGGTGCTGGACGCGCTAGATGATGACTGCGAGGTCGACTCAACCGCAACTCGTGGCTTAACCGGCGGCGCGCTCTGGACATGGGCGGCCGCTCCGCTGGAAACTGGGCTGATCATGGTCTATCTTGTTCTCCCACCCTTCTTATCGTCCATAGACGGCGAATGTCCGGTGCGTCTCCGGGATTTCCGGTTAGAATAGCGTCCGTATCCCAGATATGCCCCCGACTCTGCTTGCATTCTCGAGATCGAAGGCTGCGGAACCGCTTCAGGGTGAGCCACGACTGGTTCGGGAGACGAGGCTTGTGGCCGGGAGTGCGCGACCATCTATGGTGGAGGTGACGGAATTTTGATCTGGAGCAAAGGTTGCGCCAGTCGCGCTGCTACGACGGCGACGGCAGTCTGCGCTCCGAAAGGCTGCACATCTATGACTCTGCCGGAAAACTGAGCCAGATCAGGCATCTGGATGGTGGGGGTGTTGTTTATCGGGTGCAGAATCAATATCTCGACGCAGACGGGAACGAGGTAAGCGAAGCTCACCGTCAGGATGGCGCGCTGGTGGAACGAACAACGACCAAACGGGATCAGGCCGGGCGGGTTGTGTGGTGTCAGTTGACCGAGACTGACGAGAATCTGGAACACAACAGCTGCGAACTGACTGCGGAATATGATGAACGAGGGGGGCGGCACCGGGTCCTGTTGCGACAGAAGGAAGGCAGCGTCACCGTGCTCGAGATAGAGATACGCGAGGGTCGCGAGACGATCACTGCTTACTACGGGTCGAGCGAAGGGGCGCCACTTACTCAACTTCCGCTGCCCGGGCACGGAGCCAACTCGAGCGAGGATATCGTTGTCGAACACGACGTCGAGCGCGACGAGTTTGGCAACTGGACAAAGAAAAAATCTGTTATTTCCGGTGAGCCAAGCGAGGAGATCTGGCGCGAAATCACTTACTACTAATGGACGTGATCGTGATGGGAGTGCGCATCGTGTACATGCGCTTTTACGCCCGCACAGTGCATTTGGCAGCCGCTGTCTGAGATGACGCAGGGCATGTGCTCGAATTGGATCGTAGTGTGAAGGATTCCGAATCCGCGTACCACGTCGTTGATGCGCTTCAGGATACCGTCGCTGGCAGAAGGCGGCATGTCCTCGATCAATACATGGGAACAGAGTGCGTGACTGCTGGATCCGAGGCTCCAGATATGCAGGTCATGGACGTCCAGCACGCCTTCGATTTCACTCATCGACTCGGTCACCCGTTTCAGTTCCATGCCGCGCGGCAGACCTTCCAGAAGAATGTTGAGCGATTCGCGGATAATGTCCCAGGCAGTGTAGATGATGAGGGCTCCCAGTGCGATGGAGAGGATCTGATCTACATACGTCCAGCCGGTGTATCGAATGATAAAGCCTCCGGCAATGATCGCCACTGCGCCAAGCGCGTCTCCCAGCATGTGTATGAAGGCTGCCCGGATATTGATATCGCCCTTCTGCCCGGAATGCAATCCGAGCATAATGACGCCGTTCAGCACCAAGGCTCCGAGTGCGACCCAGATCATGAGCCCTTCATTGACAGGTTGCGGGTGGAGCAGACGACCCACAGCCTCCCAGAAAATGATCAGGGCGATGACAAAGAGTGTGGCGGCGTTCAGGAAGGCGGCAATGACTCCGGCGCGCTGGTAGCCGAACGTCTTCGTTCTGTCCGCAGGCTTGGACTGGAGATAGAGGCCGATTGCGGCCAGCAATAAGGCGAGTGCGTCAGTGAAGTTATGGCCGGCGTCAGAGAGGAGCGCAAGGCTACCGGCCCGGAGACCGGCAAAGATCTCAAGCGCAGTGAACCCAAGGGTCGCGACTAGAGATGCCTTTAAAACCCAACCTGTACTGGGAACGTGATGATGGTGAGCCAAGCGCTGAAGTCCGCCCTGGTAACATTTTACGCTAAATCAGGATCTGGGGCTGGTACTTACCGTCAGGGTGATCACAATCGTTACTGATTGTTGGGCTGGCTGTTGGGTTGATTATCGGGCTTCTTCTCGCCCGGGCGATACAGAGACGGTATCTTCTTCTTCGGCTCATCCTGCTTGTCGGCGTCCTGCTTGCGCTCCGTGACTTCCTTTTTCGGCATCAAAGCCTCGCGCTGTTGTTTTTCGCGGGCGTCGGCCGCCGCCAGATCGGCTCCACGCTTCTTGGAGTCTTCCATTGCGACATCGTGGCTATCGGAGGTAGTGTCAACCGCTTGCTGGAGTACGAACTTGTAGCGATCCATGTCGTGGGGCTCGCTCGCCTGAATCTTATTCAGGGTGGCCAGAAAGTCTTTCTCCGCGTTCAGCACAGTGACTGTCCCGGCATCCAGCACCGCGTGTTTCTTCAACGCGTCATCTGAAACCGTATCGATGGCTTCGATGATCTGGGTATAGTCTTCGAGGGTGTTGTGGACAAAGATGCTGCGGCCGGGTTTGTCTTTCGCCAGATACTGCTGGAGAAGATCGATCCGGACTTTAGCGAAATGGACGTAGAGCGCCAGACGTGCATTCGGTTCCTGAGTCTGCCGGATTTGATCAATTTCGTCCGGCGTCAGGAAATCTCGATCCTGGGCGGAAAGCGGCGCGTTCAGGGCAAAGACAGCGGTCAAAAGAACCGCCGCTGCGAGTTTCACTTGCGCATCACCCCGTTCAACAATTTTTCGTGGATGTCTTCGATCTTTCGATCGGTGAACTCAGCCCAGCCGCGCTCTTCCGCGCCAAGGTCCTGGAGCAGCCCCTGCATCCGGCGCTGGAGATACGCAACTTTCATCTCCGCGCGCTTGTAGTACTTCGCCTTGTGAGCCGAATCGAGCGACGAGGCGCATTCCTGCAGCGCCACAGTCATTTGGTCCAGAAGGGCGTCCCCCTGATGAACGTCGCCTTTTGCGTATAAAGCTTTTGCGCCGGCGAAGGCCTCATCCGCAAAGTTGAGAGCCAGTTCGGACCGCTTGCCCGGATCGTGCTCCAACTTCAGCTCGTCCAAAAACGACTGGCCAGGACAGATCCCAATCGACCCCGCCAGCAGAACGCACCAGGAGCCAATAGTCGCGAACACACGATGTTTATCCATCGTTCATTCCCCCGCACACAGACAGCTTGTATTCTGACAGATTCTTAGGAAGCCGGTCTTTGCAAGTGTCTCCCCAGATGACAACTGGCGGTGAGACGACGGCCCGGTGAGCAAAACGACACCTACTGTTTGTATTGTAAGACGAATTTCGTCAGCTAGCGGATAAACAGTACTGTTACTTTGTCCGGTCTTTTGCCGCGGCCGCGGCGGCCTGCTTCTGCAGATGGCCTAAGTTGATTCCGGTAATGGCCAGGGCAATGCAGCCGATCACAATCAGCGGGAGTGTGATCACGGCCCAGAGAATCAGGGAGAAGCGTTTGGCATGAGCAGCGACGAGACCGAACATCATGAGAGAACGCGCGGCCACCCACTGGAAAGAGCCCAGATTCCCGGGAGCTTGCGGAACAATACTGCTCAGACGCAGCAGAACCATCATGGTAAAAGACGCCATCCAGGGCACATGCAGGCTGCTGGCGCGAATCAAAGCGTAAAGGGGCAGGATCTGCGCCAGCATGTAGACTCCGCTGACAAGAAAAGAAAGGTACAGATAACCGGAGTGACCGATCAGGTGCAAGTCATCGATGAGAGTGATGAACCATCTCGGCCAGGAGAACCCGAAGAACAGATCCAGGGACTGCTTCTTGGCGTACATGCCATAGGCGAGAAGCACGCCCGAGACGAGGATTACAACGGCAAGCACATAACCACCCTGCAAGAGGACACGGGGCAGTTTGCCGAAGTGCAGGCAGATGAAAAAGCAGGAGAGCAGCCAGACACCATCGAAGATTCGTTCAATCAGAGCGGAGGCAAAGGTGACGGAGATCGGAATGGTCGTGGACCGCGACAGGAGAAAACAGCGAATCAGTTCTCCGGCGCGCGCGGGAAGGACTTCGTTTGCAAATAAACCAACATAAATGGCTTCAACGCAGTGTGCGAACTTGACTTTTTGAACTGGCCGGAGCAACAGGCTCCAACGCCATCCGTGGAGGAGATAGACGCACACATCGAGAACAATGGCCGCAACCACCCAGCGCCAATGCATCTGTCGCGCTTCGGCCCAGATATGCCCCAGATCGGCGCCCCGGAGCACTAGAACGAGACAAACAAGAGCCAAAAGGTTAGTGACAACGAAAATGGCCCACGACCGGTACTTTCGAGAGCGCTCACCGGCCGGGGTTTGCGTTGTTACGTAAGTCCCCAATACTCCCCCATCATAACGACCATCAAGCGAGTTCTTTCTTCTACGACTTACACGTACAAGCCCATGGCTGTTTTGGCTTTGCGCAGGGTGTCTTCGGCGATCGGCAGCACCCGCGCGCGCCCTTCCCGGACCACCGCCTCGATGTAGCCGGCGTCGGCAGTTATCTCGCGGTACTTCTGCTGGATTGGTTCAAGGCGGGCCACCACCGCTTCCGCCACGCGCTTCTTAAAATCGCCGTAACGAAGCCCCGCAACGCTTTCCTTACTGATAGACGGATCACACGCTTCGCCGATTGCCAGCAGATTTGCAATGCCGGGACCCATCGCCTCAGGATCGACAGCAGGTTGCGAATCGGTAGTGGCTCGCAGAATCTTCTTCTGGATGATTTTCGGATCGTCAAGCAGGCCGATCGCATGCCCAGAGCCCGGGGCGGACTTACTCATCTTCTGGGTGGGGTCATCCAGACCCATGATACGCGCGCCGACGGCCGGCAGGTGTGTCGCAGGCATGACAAATGTATCGCCGTATAGTGAATTAAATCGTTGCGCGATGTCACGCGCCAGTTCCAGGTGTTGGGACTGGTCATCGCCAACCGGAACGATTCCGGCCTGATAAAGCAGGATGTCCGCGGTCATCAGCACCGGGTACTGCAACAGACCAGCGCCAACGGTATCCTGTTTTTCGGCCTTGGATTTAAACTGCGTCATGCGATAGAGCCAGCCCAGAGGAGTGACGCAAGTGAGAAGCCACGACAGCTCCGAGTGCCCGGAAACTGTGGATTGCACCATGATGGATGACTGTTGGGGATCGATGCCGGAGGCGATAAACAGCGCCGCTGTCTCGCGAATCTTGGCGGCTAACTCCTTAGGATCCTGGTAGACCGTAACGGCATGCAGATCGACGATGCAGAAAATACTCTCGTAGCTGCTTTGGATTTCCGCCCAGTTTTTCAAGGCTCCGAGATAGTTACCGATATGGAGCTGCCCGGTAGGCTGCACTCCCGAAAGAACACGTGCTTTCATGTCTTGTGAGCGAACCTTTATCGTAAGGGATGGCTTCATCGACGAACACCGGGATCAATCGCCCTGCACGAGTCCAGACGTCCATTGAGAAATGGGTCTATGGCGGCGACGGACTGGCACGGGTGGACGGCCAGGCGGTGCTGATCCCTTTCGTACTGCCGGGCGAGAAAGTGGATGCGGCGGTGCGCCCGGTGAAGAGCGGGCTCTTGCGTGGGACAGACGTGCGGATCGTGGAGGCTGCGCCCTACCGCGTTGTTCCGGCGTGCGAATATTTCACGAGATGCGGCGGCTGCCAGTACCAGCACGCGCCTTATGAATTCCAGCTCGCGGAGAAAGCCTCCATCTTGAAAGAGACGCTGCGCCGGTTGGGCGGCATCGATTACACGCCCGACATTCCCGTCGTCAGTGGCGATCCATGGAGCTATCGCAACCGCGTTCAGCTGCATTTTGAAAGCGCTCAGGCAGGGTTTCACCGGGCGGCCTCGCACCAGATCTGCCCGATTGACCACTGCCCGATCTCATCGCCCATCATTTCGGAAGCGATTGCAAAACTAAGCGGCGCGGTCCGGGCTCCGCAGTGGCCGAGATTTCTGAACTCGCTCGAGCTCTTCAGTAATGAACGGCAGCTGCAGCTCACTATAGGGGAGACGAAGCGCCCGGTCGCAGCGCGATTCTTCGAGTGGTGCGCGACATTCCTGCCGTCGCTTGCCGCCGGCGCGATCGATTACGATGCTTCCGGGTTTGTGTTCCGGATTAGTAGAGGTTCGTTTTTTCAAGTCAACCGGTTTCTGATTGATGCACTTGTCGAGGAAGCGCTCCTCAACCGCAGCGGAGACAGCGCCGTCGATCTCTACGCGGGCGTCGGTCTTTTCTCTTTGCCACTGTCGCAACGGTTCCGCGAGGTTCGGGCAACAGAGCGTGGTGGCCCGGCTTTTAGAGACCTCGAATGGAATGCGCGCGCCGCCCCGCATTTGAAAGCATTCAAAGGATCAACAGAGGATTTTCTTCGCGAGTTAGAGCAGGCGCCGGACTTGATGGTTGCTGATCCACCACGGGCTGGACTGGGCCCTGAAGTCACGGCTGAGTTGCTCAGACTACGGCCGCGACAACTCACCATCGTGAGCTGCGACCCGGCTACGCTCAGCCGCGACCTGAAAGTGTTGCTTGCGGGATTCGAGATTGAGCGGATGGCGTTGATCGACCTGTTTCCACAGACCTTTCATTTCGAGACAATCGTTCATCTTCGCAGCCTGAGTTAACTACGGAAGCTACGCCATTTTCGGGCGATCAGTTCGGCGATACTGAAGCCAATTGCAAGCGCCAGAGCGAGCGGCCAAAGCGGCCAGCTCACATAGAGAGTGCGGCCTGCTCCATCGAAGATCGAGGACGGCGCCGGATCGTAGCGGCCTCCGGTAGTAGCGGCAAGCGTTTTCAGCAACTGCTCATTCACTCCCCGATCGCGCCACTCCTGGTCTTCAGCATAGAAGCCAACCTCCGGGAACATTGATGACTCGACCACGGGACGGACTCGAAACAGACCGGGAGCGCGTGGGACTTCGAGGCGGCCTCGAAACAGGCGATCAGAGATCTTAACTATAGTAATTTGTTTTTCGAAACCGTTCGGCCCCAGAACAAAAACAGGCGGCACTCTCGCAGACGGTGGGGCATCGGCCAATGTTCGGTACGTCACTGTCAATTCGTTGGTAGCGGGATCGAGTTCGGCGTGCGCCTCGGTCTGTTCGGCGCGAGACAGCAGATCACGGGTCACGTTGATCCAGAACGTGTCGAAGCCCGGCCACGTCACCCAGGAGGCGGCCCAGCGGCTCTTGGCATCTGAGGTAAAGACGCCAACGCGACCCAGGCCATACTGCCACCGCACATAAAGCGGATCTTTCTTTTCGGCATTGATGCCGAGAATGACGTCGGCTCCAGGCTTCGAAGCGAAGCGAGTGTAGCCGCGCAGCGGAGGCGCGGATTCCATGTGGACGCCATCAAGAATCTCCGCTTTCGCCCGAATAATGGGCGCAAGATCCTTTTCAATCGTGGTCTTCTCACTGTAATCCTCCACGTCTTTCAACAGGATCTGTTCCAGACCCTGCGGCTCGTTGAGGAAATAGCTCTTGCCTCCGGACGCAGCTGCGACCTTTTCAAGATAGGAACGGTTCACATCCTGCCCCAGGCCCACAGTCGAGATTGTGACCTGATGGGCCAGCGCTTCCTTCGCCAATTCAATACTGTCGCCTTCTTCCGAGATCCCATCCGTCAGAAGAACGATGTGTTTCGTGGCTGAATTCGCAAGCACGACTCGCCGATAGGCTTCATTGAGAGCTGGCGCGATCTGCGTTCCTCCATCCGGTGAGATGCCGGAGATCAGGCGTTTAATCTGCGCCTTTTCTGAGGCGCGGCGCATGGGAACCGCCCATTGATAGGAGTTGTCAAAGATGAGAATGCCGATGCTGTCCGTGGGCCGCAGATGGTCTACGACGCCGCTGGCGGACAAGCGCGCCAGTTCGATTTTGCGCCCTTCCATAGACGAGGATTTGTCTATGATCAACGCCACGCAAATACCTTCCGGCGTCTGCGGAGGAACGAGTTTCGCAGGCAGCAACCGATCCAGCGCATCAGGCGGTTTTTCGGCCTTATAGACCTGGCGCTCTCCGCCGATGAGCAGCACACCGCCGCCTCCGTTCACATACTCTTCGAGCTTGGCTTTGTTGTCAGCGGAGATCGTCTCGAGATCGAGATTGTTCAGGATGACCAGCTGAATGTCACTGAGCCCGGCTCCCAGGGCTGCAGGCGTGGTGATTACGTCGACGTCGGCTTCCTTGAAGGCCCGCAGCAGGTTACTTTCGGAACCCGCCGGATCCTGCGAGAGATACAGCACTCGCGCACGTTTCAGATCGACGGCTCGCTCGAAGCTTACCTCTCCAGACGATCCACCCTGCACCATGCCGGACACCGCGGCAACGCCCTGAGAGTCGACCTTGGCATGCACTCGTACAAAATTCGTCCCCTTGTTCAGTTCAGCCGAATCTTCGCCGAGCGTCTTACCTTCGGCGGACATATGGACGGACGCTCGCACAGCGACTGGTGAATCGATCGTTAGATCAATGGGGATCCGCTCGCCGGCATACGCCTGAGAGGGCATGGACACTGAAACGAGACGCAAACTCTTCCCGGAACGGCCCGCCAGCGGTACGGTATCTACAGCCACGTGGAGACGACTCATCTGCGCAAGAGCCCGAGCGGTGCTGCCCTCGTTCTCATTTCCATCACTGATCAGTACGGCGCGTGGGATGTAACCAGCCGGTATGGCCGCGATACCTTCATCCAGCGCAGCTTCAATGTCGGTGCCATGGTCCTTGCTGTCCGACGCCGGCAACAGGTGAAAACTGCCCGACGCTTCGTCCGGGCGCAGCTCGCGGGTGTGCCGCGCGAAGGGAATGACGCGCATCCAATTGCGGCCTTTCGCGCTTGCTGCAGCCCGAACAAAGTCAGAGGCATGCTGGAGGTCGTCGGGCCGGATGCTGGCCGAGGTATCGACCAGCACCACCGTAGCGGTCTTTGTTTCGGGTACCGTCAAAACCGGTTCGCTGAGCGCGACCAGGATGGCCATGAGACTGGCGGCTTTGAGACAGAGTCCCCAGCGGCGCGACGTGCCGCGAAAGCTATAAACGGCCCAGGCCAAGGGAAGAACCAGCAAGAACAGGAACAAAGGATGCGCGAAAGTCACTTGCCCACCATTTCTCGTTCGCGCGCCGGGCGCGGCAGGTTCGCAGAGAGAGTTGACGAGCTGCGCGGGCGCAAACGAATCGATTTCTGGCGCGCGAATAGAAACCATTCAATGATCAAGCCCAGACCCCCAAGACACGCCAGGATCTGCCAGAGATCCATGGCAGCCGATCCGCCGCCGGAGAAGGAGGGCATCGACTGTGGAATAACCGCGGGGACTTTCCAATCTTGCGCTGCTATTTGAGGAAGAACCATCGAGAGAAAGCGCTCGCGATCCCTGGTGACGATGTGGATCACAGTCGGCGTCTCGACGAAAAACTGCAGCTTGCGGTCAACGACAAGAACCGGTACAGCATGGCCAGCCGCCTCGGTGACATGTACCTCATCCTGCTCCTCCCCGTTTTCGAGCGCGATGCTTGCAAGCCCGACAGGTTCAGCGCTCAATTGGATCGCACGGAAGGACTGTGGAGCCAACCAGCGCATTAAGTTTGCAAACAGAATCGGGCTGGTGATTTTATAGCGCAACGGCTCAGCCATAAAGTCGAAGCCAACCACAGCCAGCCTTTCGCCACTTTCTGAAGCGGGCCGGACCACCGCGACCGGACCTTTACTGGTCGCCGCGACGACAAAGTCCTTATCAAAGATCTGGAACACCTCCGCCCTGGGAAGGAGGAGGTCGCGAGCATGGAGACCGGCTCCCAGTTCGATATCAGAATTCCATTGCGTGACGACCTGATTGGCCACTTCAGACTGAATCGGCAGTGGAGATCCCTGAGAAGGAACATTGACCCAAAGACTCGGCACTTGCGGGTAGTTGCGAGGAGCAAAGCCGTCGAGAATCATTACATCGGCATCCGGACGCGGCTTATACTGCTGGGCCGACTCGTATTGAACGTCAAGCGATTTGTCAGCGCCCAGCAGCGGACGCCAGGCCTCGGCCCGGGAGGAATAAACGATGACTTTAGCGGCCCTGCTGATAGGAACCATGACGGAGGCCTCATCATCGAGAGGCAGATCGTCGCGGGGATCCAGTCTTGCCGTGAGACGCCCGGCCGAATTGGCCACGAACTGATACGACACGACGGCTTGTTCACCCGCGCGGAGAAGCACCCGTCGAGGCGCGAAAGAAGTGCTTGCAAAGCGTGCGGATAGGGTAAGCAGGCGGTTTTGAGTGCCCTCGTTCTGAAGAGTGACTGCCGCCCGCCACGCATCCTCCCCTTCAGAGCGCGTCACGATGATGCCTCGAATGCCGCAGTTTTCTCTCCCAGCGCGGGCTTCTAAGATTCGCAGATCCGGAGCAGAGCCCAAGTAAACATCGGGGACTCGCTTCGGGCCGATGTAAACGATCTCGCCTGGTGAACCCGCCGCCCGATTCTCAGCCTGAAGTGCAAAGGTAAGAGCGCGACCGATGTTCAGCGCCGAGTAGCCAGGAGCAGAAGCGTTAATACCGGCGCGCAGTTGTTCGCGATCAGTAGTGAACGGCGTGGTGGGGGTAGCGAGCGCATCGGCACGCACCAGCATGACGCGATCGCGCGAGTTGACACGCGACAGATACCGCCTTGCAAGAGCCTTCTCGACATCAAGGACGCTGCCGCTGCCAGCCCGCCATGAAGCAGCGGACGAAGTGTCGAGAAGCAGAACGGTGTTCCGAATCTCGGCATCTCGTGAGCCCCACTGCAGACGCGCCATGGCCAGCAGCAGCAATAAGATGCTCAGCAACTGCAGCAGCAGGGACCACGGCTGCCGCACGCTCTTGCGGCGCTTCTGCTGTTCCGCGCCCACTGCGGAAGCCCAGAACCGTAACGTGGAAACGGTCTTCTTGCGCTTGCTTCGATCAAAGAAGTAGAGAACGGTAATTAGCCCGCCCAAAGCCCCGGCGATCGCCAGAAACTCCGGCAGGCTGAAATTCAGAAAGAACATGACCGGCTAAGCCCCTGCCTGCGCCACCGTGAGCGGTCCGAAGACGGCCTCTTCTAATGGCAACTGAGTCGAAATACCGCTGTAGCGTCCGCCATTGCGAAGCGCCAGCTTACGAATAGCGGCAGCATGTTCGTCGAAAGCCTCGGTATATAGGCGGCGCGCACCGTCATCCACTGAGATGATGGCGTGCTTACCGGTTTCGGCATCGATAAGCTCGAGTTCGCCGGCGCCGCTGGGCTCCCGATCTTCTACGCCCCACAACTGCACCAGCAAGAGCTCATGACCAAAATCAGCGAGGTACTGAAGGGGGCGGAAACAATCGCCGTCGTCCAGGAAATCGGAGATGATGATGGCGAGACCGCGCTGTGGATACTCGGAAAGATATTGGCGCGCCATCTCGTGAAAATTGGTTTGACCGTCCGGCTTCAGCGCCCGCAGATAAATCTCTGCAGGTTGAAAGCGATGCCGGCCGCCTCCGCACTGAAACGGTTCCGCAAGCCGGTGACTGAACGGTTGAATCAGCATCGTGTCAAGCCGTACCAGGCCAATGTATGTGAGCGCTGCCGTTAGCCGGCGCGCGTAGTCGAACTTTGAGAGATCTCCCGGCGCGTGACCGGTTTCCATAGACTGGCTGACGTCAATGAGCAGGCGAACCGGTACACGCGGCTCAATCTGAAA
>CBAAAA010000105.1:0-11837 GCA_964658695.1 uncultured Solirubrobacteraceae bacterium
GTCACGGTGTAGCAATTATCAGGCAATTGCCATACACTCAGGCTGTATGGCATTCTGCCCAAACTGCGGGACTCAAGCAAATGGTCGATTCTGTCCGAACTGCGGCGCCGATATCAGTTCGGGCACTGCTCCTGGGGCGACTGGCTCAAGTTACGTCCCTCCCGCCGCGCCTCTTAGCGCTCCCGGCCTGACGCAGAACGTGGCGTGCGCCCTGTGTTATCTGCTAGGATTCGTCACCGGCATCATTTTTCTGGTGCTCAGCCCATATAACAAAGACCGCCTGGTTCGTTTTCACGCATTCCAGTCTATTTTCCTCTCTATCGGGCTGTTTGTGCTCGATGTCATTCTGGCAATTTTCAGCGGTGTCCTTTACGCTGCGCATGCCGGCGCCCTGGTGGTGTTATTGTGGCGTCTCTACGAACTTGCTACCCTTGTTGGCTGGATTTATCTCATGTACAGCGCCTACATCAATCGCAAGATTGTAGTTCCGGTTGTAGGACCGCTGGCGGAGAAACAAGCATAACGCGGGTCATCATTCCGTACGTCGGATACTGACACGATACGACACCGCGGTTCCTCGTGGAACAGTCTTTGAATAGTGGCGCTACGACACGCACCGCGCCCTGTGTATCGCTTCTTCTTTAGCTTGGGGTGGGGTGCGGGCAGGCGTTCGATCAGCTTGCCAATTGCGGAGACCAGTGCGGCAATCCGCTCGTCAGTTTTCGCGGACAGCGCGTCCAGGCGCGCCTCAATGTGTTTGCGTTCCTCGGCGTAGCGGTTGCGGTCCTCGGTCCAGCGGTCCATCTTCTCCTGCATGAGAACCTGCCACGTCATGAGCTGCTTGTAGTCGCGTTGAGACTCTTCATGATCGCGCTCCTGGATGATGCTGAAGGCGCCCTGGCGCTCAGCAAGCTTATCCAGCAGAGCTTCGATGTGATCCAGCCTGCCGCTTCCATTTCCCTCCGCCATTTACTCTGGCCCTGCGTCACGGGTCTTCATTGTAACTGCTCGCTGGTAAGCATTCCCTGTACCAGTTGTGTTTTTCCGGCGCGATGAAAGCGAATCGGGGGCTGCAGGCAATCACCGAAAATTCGCTGCGGCCTCGACAATTCGAACTCGCAAACGAACTCGCCCGCCAAGTCTGGTTCATCAGCGGGGTTTCGCCACTCGAGTACGATACTGGTGTAGTGAAGTTCTGCTGTTTGCTCGTGGTTGCTACGTATACTGTCATCGCATTGGGAGAAGATATCACCCCTCATATAGGCGAAATCGAAGTGTACGGGACCCATCATCTCTCGCCGGAGAAAATAAAGTCCACGCTGGACCTGAAGCCAGGCAGCCGCCTGCCTTCTCGTGGCGATGCCGAGGAGAAGCTCAACCATCTCTCCGGTGTAATCGACTCGCGCCTGCAGGCCATCTGCTGCAATGGGCGCAACACGGTTTTGTACATCGGAATAGAAGAGCGCAATCAGGCCCACATCGACTTCCATTCGGCTCCCACAACGGAACTGGCGCTGCCGAAGGAAATCATCGAAAAATATACGGCGCTGATGGATGCGACAGAGGCTAGTATGCACGCCGGCAATCCTGACGAAGATCTCACAAACGGATACTCGTTGATGGCGGATCCACAATGCCGTGAGCTACAGCAATCACTTCTTCCGTTGGTTGAGGCGAACCTTGCGGGGGTCGATCAAGTTCTGCGGGGAGCCTCAGACCCGGAGCAGCGTGCTATGGCGGCCTATGTAATTCAATACGGCCCGCGATCTGTGAGAGCTAGCAAAACGATCGCTGACGGGCTGCAATATGCGCTTCAGGATCCAGATGAGACCGTGCGTAAGAACGCTATGATCTCACTTCGCGCGGTGATGGTAGGCGCACGCCTGCACCCGGAACAGCAGCTCCATATCGAGCCTACCTGGTTTGTCGAACTGATGAATTCGATTGTCTGGTCAGATCGTCATAACGCCAGTCTGGCGTTGATTACGCTCACTGAGAAACAGAATATGGAAGCCTTGAGTCTGATCCGGAGCCGTGCGCTGCAGCCGGTTCTCGAAATGGCGCGCTGGCAAGACATGCGAAACGCACTGCCCGGCTTTATTCTTGCGGGACGGCTGGCGGGTTTGGATGAGAAGGCGATCCAGGATGCCTGGGTAAAAGGTCAGCGAGAACCGGTCCTGCAGAAGGCCGAATATCCCAACGGCAAGAAATCCGGGATTATGGGACTGGCTCGCCGGGATCCAAAAAAAGACTGACCGGAATTTCAGCATCGTGGTGGGTTCCGTTGCCGTTCCCATTGCTGACGAACGCATTGCGCGGCGTCTCGCACTCGCAACAATCGCTACAACGCCCACAGCGATCACAGCGATGATTCCCGCAGGTGTCCTTCGTACAGTAAAGGCAAATCTGATGCGATGATTCACCGCAAATTGAGCAGGTGAATGTCCCTGTTTCCATGAACTTCAGTTCGTCTTTCTTTTATTCGATGGGGGCGGTTCCCTGCTGATCATACCCCGGCAACGCTGCGCTTCCGCGTCGGCGATCTTAAAGTTTGCCGTAAGATCCGTAGAGAGATCCCGAATATACTCACGCAGTCTCTGCCGAGTGTCGAAGTTGCCCGCCACCAGCCTGGTGAGTTGATCCGCTGTCTGCCGGTCCGCATACTTTTTAGCTCCCTCATCGACCGATCGCGAGCTTTCTTCCAGCGCTTCCAGGCGGAAGTAGAGGTCCAGGACTCCGGGAAGGCTATCGGGATTGGCCAGGACCTGCTTCGAAATCACCTCCACATCGTTCAACTGTCGCTGCGCAGTCTGCCACTGGATGACGTAGGCGCTGGCCGCGCCTTTCTGCTCGTACCACTCCTTGGGGTTAATGGCCGTGAGAACCGGTTTTAAATGCTCATCATTCCTGGAAACAGCGTCAATGATTTTCCGTGCATCCCAAGCCGTTTCGACGCCCTGCTGCGCCGGCGCTTGAGCCAGTGCTTGAACAGTCACGCAGAAGGAACAGGCGAGCAGGCCACGCGCGCCTCTTCGCAAACAGAAGAGCATCTTTCTCTCAATTGTAGCGGTGTAGTGCTATTGAGTGACGTTAATGACGAAAGTCTCTGGGCAGCGCCCATGCCAGGAGCCTGTTTTCGCCAAGGCATTGAAAGGGCGAACCCTTGTGCCCGGGCGTGATGGCCGAAAACAGATCGTGCAAGGGCTTAATCGCGTATCGATACAAGGTTCCGCGGTCCAGCCGGCGCGAAATCTGCTCGTGTTTGTCGATAAGAATGGCGTCAACAGCTCTCACCAACGTGGGGTCACTACGCGGAAGCAATTTGTGCTGAACGGTCACTTCGCCTTCCAGTACATCGATCCGCACGTTGTCATCCTCATCGATTGCAAGCGCGATCGTGGCTGGATTCAAGGCTGTAACGGTGGCGATCGGGCAGAACACCCGCTGTTGCGATTGTCCCGGCCCCGGATTCAGGTGAATACGCACTCGTCCGGCCATCACGTCGAGCAAATCGCCAGCTGTGGAGGCATTCTGCCGGAACGCCACCCGAGAATTTGCAAATACCTCGAAGCTGCTGCCCCCACTGACCTCGAAGCGCGCATACCCGTCACCGCCTGTTGTGATTAAGCGCTGAATCGGAACATGCTCGCCCGAACTCAGTGCCCAGGGCTGCTGGTCGCGTTGAATTGACACTTGACCTTCGGCGGCTGTTACGTACGCTTGATCACTCCTGGTGAATGCGGGGTCGACAGGCGGGCTCATCGCGCGAGAGTCCGCACCGGCGGAGAGAATAGCCGCGAGGACGAAGGCGATCTTGCTGAGGCGCAACACCCACGCCCATTGTTCCACAGGCTATGTGCGTCTCGGGAACGGTTCTTTCTTTATGACTCCCGACCCTTCGCGCACCGTCACTAACTGGTTCGCGTCCAGGCCGCCTACCCGTTCTGTCCCGCCATTTGGCCAGCGGATTTCCAGGTCCACTTTGCTCGCCGCTCCCAGGCCGAAGTGAATCCGCAGATCGTTCGCCGAGTAGAAGCTTGCCTGACTCAGAACTTCCTGCGCCTGCTTCTTCCCCCCATAGTGAGCGGTGACACGCGCCCCTATCGCCGAGCGATTGCTCTTCGTTCCGATCAGCTTCACCTTCAGCCAGTGATGGCCACCGGTCACGTCATTGCGGAGGAGGGAAGGAGGTTCGCCCAAATTCATGACAAGAACATCGATGTCGCCGTCATTGTCGAAGTCGCCAAAGGCACATCCGCGGCTGGCATGCTGCGCCGCAATGCCAGGTCCGGCCTGCTCTAATAACTCTTCGAATTTCCCATCGCCGAGGCTCCTGAAAACGATGCGCGGGCTTTTGAAGGGATAACTTGGCAGCTTCGCTTCTATTTCTGGATAGACGCTGCCCGTGACCCAGAACAGGTCGGGATTGCCATCGTTGTCGAGATCGAACATGCCCGCGCCCCAACTGATGAACCTGGTCTCCACGCCCAGCCCGGAAGAATTGGTGACATCTTCAAAGTTTCCCTTGCCGTCGTTCCGGTACAACACCGCCGTATCGTCCGCGAAGTGAGTTTTCAGGATGTCCAGTGTGCCGTCCAGGTTATAGTCGCCTATGCCGAGACCCATGCCCGCCTGTTCCATTCCATCCTCGTTCAGCGCCACGCCGGTTTCCAGGCCCACGTCGGTAAATGTGCCGTCATGGTTGTTCTTCATAAGGAAGCTGGGCGTTGAGTCACAAGCAATGTAGAGGTCGGGCCAGCCATCATTGTCGAAGTCGGCGGCCACCGCGGTCATGCAGTAACTGCCCTTGGCCTTCGAAATTCCCGATTTGTCGCTGATGTCGGTAAACGTTCCGTCGCCGTTGTTCCGGTAAAGCCAATTCCGGCCTGGGGGCAATCCACGTGGGCCGCAATTGACGGGAATTCCTTTCCAGTTGCAGTTCGGGTTCTGGCCGGGCTTCGGAATTCTGGTCAGATCGAACTCCAGGTAATTGGCGACGAAGAGATCCAGGTGTCCGTCGCGATCGAAATCGATGAACGTGCATCCCGAGCCCCAGCGCTTGCCCTCGAACGCCAGGCCTGCTTCCTTTGTGACATCAGTGAAGACGCCGTTGCCGTTGTTCTTATAGAGAACGTTTTGGCCCCAGTAGGTGATGAAGAGATCATCGAATCCGTCGTTGTTGTAGTCGCCAATGCACACACTCGATGCCCACCCGGTCCGCGTGAGTCCGGCTTTCTCGGTGATGTCAGTGAATGTACCGTCACGATTGTTGTGATACAAGCGGTTGGTCGCCCCGGCTGGAGCGTCTTCAAATTGAGTTCCACTTAACAGGAAAATGTCCAGCCAGCCATCGCCATCATAGTCGAAGAATGCGCAGCCGCACCCGACGGTCTCCAGGATGTAATCCTTGTGATCCGCGGGCCCGTAGATCAAAGGGGCGCGCAATCCGGCCTGTTCGCCGACGTCTATGTAGTGAGCGTCGAAAGGGAGACCCGAAAATTTTCCTCGCGCCTGGGCCTTGACGCCGCGTGAAGAAACGCCTTGGGCCAGACCCTTTGCAGCGGGCAAAGCTAATGAGCCCACCGCCAGAAGACTTCGCCTGGTGAACCTGTTGCTACTCACAGCTTTGGAGTGTAACAGTGAGGCTAGGCTGCGGCCCCGGCGCCAGCAAAGACCTTTGAGATCAAGGTTTGAGCCTCTTCCTGTAACCGTTTCAAGTGGTCTTTGCCTTCAAAGCTCTCCGCGTAGATCTTGTAGACATTCTCAGTCCCGGACGGCCGTGCTGCAAACCAGCCGTTCTTTGTCGTTACCTTTAAGCCTCCCAGCGGCGCGTTATTGCCGGGTGCGCTCGTCAGCATTGCCGTAATGGGATCGCCCGCAAGCTCCTTGGCAGAGACCTGTTGCGGCGAAAGCTTAGCCAGGATTGCCTTCTCTTCGGGCGAAGCCGGGGCGTCGATACGCTCGTAAACCGGTGCGCCGAACTTGTCTGTCAGGGCTTGGTATCGGACGCCGGGATCCGCCTTGGTTTTCGCAGTGATCTCGGCAGCCAGCAATCCCAGAATCAGCCCGTCCTTGTCTGTGCTCCAGGGACCGCCGTTCTTGCGCAGGAAGGAGGCGCCGGCACTCTCCTCGCCGCCGAAGCCAAGCGATCCGTCCAGAAGTCCGTCCACGAACCATTTGAAGCCAACCGGGACCTCCACCAGTCGCCGGCCGAGGCTTTCCGCAACGCGGTCGATCATGCTGCTGCTGACCAGAGTCTTGCCGATACCCGCGTCTTTGCGCCACTCCGGCCGGTTCTGGAACAGGTAATCAATGGCGACCGCGAGGTAATGATTGGGATTGAGGAGTCCAACCGATGGCGCTACGATACCGTGTCGATCGTGGTCGGTGTCGCAGGCGAACGCCACATCAAAGCGATCTTTCAAAGCGATCAGACTGGCCATCGCATAGGGCGAGGAACAATCCATTCGGATCTTGCCGTCCCAGTCGAGAGTCATGAACCGGAAGGTCGGGTCTACCAAAGGGTTCACCACAGTCAAATTCAGTTTGTAGCGTTCAGCGATTCGCGGCCAGTATGCCACGCCCGCGCCACCGAGCGGGTCCACACCAAGTTTGAGCCCGGCTGACCGGATTACATCAAAATCGATGACTGCATCCAGGTCGTCGACATACGCCGAGAGATAGTCAAACTTCTTCGTCGTCTCAGCCTTCAGCGCCGTCGCGTATTGGATCCTCTTGATTCCCCGCAGGCCCTTTGCGAGAAGGTCGTTGGCGTAGTTCTCGATCCACTTGGTCGCGCTGGTATCCGCAGGGCCGCCGGACGGTGGATTGTACTTGAACCCGCCGTCATCAGGAGGGTTGTGGGACGGCGTGATGACAATTCCGTCCGCTAAGCCCGTCTTTCGGTCGCGATTATAGGTGAGAATGGCGTGCGAAATCGATGGCGTAGGAGTGTAACCGCCCGCTTCATCAACCATCGTGACTACATTATTGGCGGCCAGCACTTCAAGCGCGCTTACCTGGGCCGGGTATGACAAAGCGTGCGTATCCATGCCGATGAAAAGAGGACCGTCCGTTCCCTGCCGCTTCCGGTACTCGCAAATGGCCTGGGTAATCGCCAGAATATGATCTTCGGTGAACGAATAAGAGTTGGACGATCCTCGATGCCCTGAAGTCCCGAACGCTACCCGCTGCGCCTGAACCGACACGTCCGGCTGGTAGGCGTAAAAGTTGGTGATCAGCGCTGGTACATCCACCAGCTTTTCAGGATCTGCAAGTTTGCCCGCACGAGGATCAATCGCCATATCGCTCCTATGTTAATCCTCATCCGAGATGAATCCCGCTGAGGCTCCCACCCAGTCTAAGTCGCGGTTAAAGTCGACGCCCATCATCTTTCCACGGCCGGTCCGCAGGATGGTCGTCACCGGTCTCAGTTCTCCATCGAAGATATACATGATTCGAATCTCAGCTTTGGTCATTCCGCTCGGCGTTTCGATGACTGGAACGAAGTCCATCTTCTCTTGAAGAATATAGTTGTGTCGTTCCGCCGTTGGTATCGCATCGATCTCTTCGCGAGTGGGCCCGACCTTCACGCCTATTCCGGCAAATGAGTAGAGAGGTTTCAAGACATATTCGTTCAGGTCGTCTGGCAACTTCTCAATGTCACTCAAAAACCGGGACTCCGGGACGCATACGTGATGGAACCAGGGAAGCGAGAACTTACTCAAAAGGAAAAACCAGTTAGGATGGCCAGCCCACTCCACATCCAGATTGTCAGTAAAGGAAAAAGCCATCGGGATACGCTTACGCATCACTTCATCAACGATCACGCGGTTATAGATCCGGTCGATTGGTATTCCGTTAAGAAAGAGCTTGCGGCCGCGCTTCTCCACTTGGGAGACGTCGGCGATCCGAATGCCGGTCCATTCTCTAGTAAGTAAAAAGTCCGCGACCGTTTTTTGTGCATAAGGATCGACCTCGAGCAGGACAACGTGCTTGGGGTTATGCTGCCCAACCACGGCATGACGCAGGCACTCACGAAACCCTTCTTCGTCCAGATCGCCGAGTATCGAGCGCAGCCCGGTAATCCCATATACATCGCGGTAGGTTGCAGCTAACACACACTGGAACGCATAGATGGAAGGGAATCCCTGAATCTCAACAAGCTTGGGCGCTAACCTCCCGTCCGCCTCTCGTACCAGCCCGAAATCTGCTTGCACAAACAACGGATCGCCGGCCTGATCAGGTACGCGAAACTCCGGCGGAATCGCGTTGAAGGCAGCTTCGAGATACTCCTGGTTTCTGGATATCTGCCGGTAGAGTTCCTGTCCATAGCGGACCATCGTCTCTACCAGATGGCCGGGCAGAAAGACTGGCGTCTCGCTCATGCGAAAGGCCACCGGCCCGTGAGATCGTTCTTCAAGCAGGTGCAGAAACCGCGAATACAACTGCGGCGTCCAGCTGGCGTTGAACTCATGACGAAGGCGTGGAATCAAGGAGCTGACCTAAACGAGAAAGTTTCCAGCTCGCATGATCAAGTGGTCGTCTGCCCAAATGTCGAATTTGCGGCCAACCACATCGATGTGCGTAGAAGACTTCCAGTCTGCCCCGGTGTGCGCGCCGTAAGGATCGCCGAAGGCGATATGGATCCCAGGTATTTTTTCGTCCTGAAGAATGTTGCCGATGACGTTCTTCAAGCCGATGTTCGTGCCGATCGCAAATTCACCTACCCGATTACTGTTGGCGTCCCGGTGCGTATATTCCCAGAATTCCTCACGCAGCTGTTCGTTTGTTGAATGCGCTTCCGTGAGACGGTTCCGTTCGATTTTGATTGTCAAAGGCGTGGCCTCAAGATCGCCGAACTTCTCGCAAAGATAATCGCCTACTACACCATCGATCACAAAGGTGCCATTCACTTCCGCGGGTGAAGTGAAGATCTCCCCGCCGGGCAGATTGCCCCACTTATTCGGTGTGATGATGCCGCTGGTCTTGAGCCACTTATAGTGGGGGCTAAGATCGGCTTCGATCCTGGTGCCGGCCGATGTAGCCGCGCGAATTTTGCGGGCCTGGGTCACAATGTCCATCACCCGGATAGAAAGCTCGTCCACCTTCAGGAAGTCTGCGCGCATTCCTTCCAGCATGATCCGGCGCTCGATGTTGACCATGTGGGCATGCCGCATTTTCCTGCGGTTCACTACGTCCGTCATCTGCATCCGGGTACGCAATTCATTCGGCTGTGCGCGCACGGCGAAGATGCTGACTTCGCTCGTCTCCATATCGTCAAGGATCACCCGCGGCATATCGAGCAGCGGCCTCGGCGCAAGCTCTTCCAGCACGAACGCGCGGTGCTCACAGCCGCACTCTTCCAACTCCCTCAGCAAACTTGCCGCGATCTCCAGGCACGCATTGTCTGTGATCAGTGTTACCTTCTCGTACGGCTGTATGCGCAGACATACAAAGACCGCGTTGTGCGCTCCCGGTTGCAGTTCAGGGTCAATAGAAATGCTGTTTAGAGTGGTCGTCATCCTGCCGCGCCGGCCTCAGCTGGCTCTGGAACCAGCGCTGCCTCCGTCTCATAGATGATGTAATCGACAACTTTGGTCAGATCTCCTGTCTCCTGGAAAATACGCAGCTGCCGGTCAGCGCCCGTTCCATGCTCGAGAATCCGATGGATGTAGTTAATCTCGTGCCGTGAGCCAAGCTCGTCCACGACATCGTCCACAAAGTGGAGATACTCGTAAATCAGATCCCGAACCGGAACTTCGATGCTCTTGCCGAAATCGATCAATTTGCCATCCAGCCCGTAGCGCAAGGCCCGCCACTTGTTCTCCATGATCAAAGCCCGCCGGTAAAGCCGGAAACCCTGGTTCGCTTCGTGGAGTTTGTAGAGCTTGGCGACGGTCGCCTGGATGAGAGCAGCGATGGCAATCGTTTCGTCTACGCGCATTGGCACATCGCAGATCCGAAACTCCAGCGTCGGGAAGTTCGGATGCGGCCGGATGTCCCACCATATTTTCTTGGCGTTATCGATGCAATTGGTCTTTACCAGGAGACCGACGAAGGACTCGTATTCGGACCAGCTGGTGAAGTAATCGGGGATATTGGTCCGCGGGAACTTGTCAAACACCTTGCAGCGGTAAGACTTTAGCCCGGTATCCATCCCGAGCCAGAACGGCGAATTAGTGGAAAGCGCGAGAATATGCGGCAGAAAATAGCGCGCGGCGTTCATCAGGTGAATTGCCGTCTCCCGGTCTTCCACACCCACGTGCACATGCAGCCCGAAGATCAGATTGGCGCGGGCGACCATCTTCAAATCCTGCACAATGGTTTCGTATCGCTCGTCGGGGTAAATATCCTGCTTGCGCCAGTCCGCGAACGGATGCGTTCCGGCGGACGCTACCCGAAGCCCGTTCTGCTTGGCCAGGCCGATAATCTGCAGCCGCAAGTCTTTCAATTCGCGGCTCGCTTCGCTGATATCCTTGCAGACGCCGGTTCCCACCTCGACCACCGACTGATGCATCTCGGCCTTCACAGCCTCTTTTAGCAGCAGTTTGCCTTTGGCGATGATCTCGGTGTCGATGTGCGACCGCAAATCCCGGGTTTCGGGATGTATAGTCTGGTACTCTTCCTCAATGCCGATGGTCAAACTCGGTCTCATGACGCGCTCCCGTCTCGAAACAAAATTCGGCTTGCCCGGCTTCTACTTGGAAGTTGCAGCCAACGCGCTGGAATGCCCGTTCAAGAAGGTATTCCAGCGAAGATCTGTATTCGCAGCCTGCCCGCTCAAAGCTTTATCAATCGCAAGCTGAGCGACGTTCTCCACTACCCAGTCGAAGTTGGCCTGGCCCACCGAATGGATATCAGCGTCCGGCGCCGGATTCAAGAAATCGATAGCGTAGGGGATTCCGTCTTCGACGGCAAGTTCCACGGTATTGAAGTCATATCCCAGCGCTCTGCATAATGTCAGGCAATCCGCCACCACTTTGTCAAGCAACTCCCGGGAATCGCCATTTTCTTCTCGTACATAACGCATGTGGTGCGGTTGAAGGGGATCATATCTCATCACCCTGACCTTCTCCTGGCCCACTACGTAGCAGCGGAAGTATTCCCTAAAGTTAACCGCGGTCTGCAGGGTCATGCATAGATTGCCAGTCTGGTCGTAGGCGTCGAAAAACTCTTCCGGTGAATGGACCTTGTAGACATTTTTCCATCCGCCTCCGCTAAAAGGCTTCAGGAAGGCGGGAAACCCGATGTAATCAAAAACTTCATCCCAGTTCAGCGGGAATATCAGGTTCCGCATCGACTGAACGGTGGTTCCCGGAGGGTGGTGTTTGTGCGGCAACACTACGGTTTTGGGGACGGCAACGCCTAGCTTGCTCGCCAGGGCGTAGTTAAAGAATTTGTCGTCCGCGCTCCACCAGAATGGATTGTTAATCACTTGAGTGCCGCTCAACGCCGCATTCTTCAGGTACGCCCGGTAGAACTCAATGTCATGTGAGATGCGATCTATTATGACCGCAAACCCGGACGGGTCCGCCATTTTTACCGCTCCGATTCGGATGTGCTCCGCGGTAATGCCTGGTGTCTGCTTACTGTTGATTTTGTCCACCAGTGCCGCCGGAAACGTGTTTTCCATCCCGTAAAGTATCCCGATCTTCGGCATCTCGCCCCTCCTCTGGAGTCTGCTTATGGTGTGAGTTATACCACTTCGGGCTACGACGGATTACTTTGCTCTCTGACGAACGGGGCTTCAGAAGAACTTGTAGGTCATTCGTCGCCAAAGTGGCCAGTCATGCTTCTCTCCACCAGTCCATACGTCGAGCCAATGAGGAATCCCT
>CBAAAA010000106.1:0-11734 GCA_964658695.1 uncultured Solirubrobacteraceae bacterium
AGAGACTCGCTTGACTCCGGCTGCGGCGGTGCTCTCTCGCTATTGGATCAAGGACGGCAAGGTCTATGACGAGGATGCGGTTATTGCGCGGATCGAAGGCAGCAAGCTTCAATTCCGTAAAGGATTCCTGGGTGACCGGGAGCAAGTGACCGCCTGGGCGGAGAGAGCGTCCAAACTGGAAGAAGCGGCCGCTGAGCCGCTGGCGACTGTGGCGCCGGTAGCACCGATCGCAGTACAGAAGCGCGACAACCTGATCGTGATGGGTGGCCCGGTAGCTGGGCGTCCTGCCAATTGGGATGAACTGTCTCCGGCTCGGAAGGCATGGGTCACCCGACGGCAGAAAGCCGCCGGGATAACGGTCGATGAGACCCCGAAGGTGAAGGGCGTTAGCCCGAAACGGCAACAGGCCCAGGAGCTACAGAATGCGCTGGCTGCCTTCCAGGATGTGCTCCGAAAGATGGGCGCATCCCTGCCGGAAGTAAAGGAGTCGACCATTGCCTAAGTTCACGTTGGCATTCGGTCTCCTGAACATTCCAGTGAAGACCTGTACAGCCGCTCGGGAAGAACGGACCTCGTTCAACATGCTGTCGCCTTGCTGCAAGACCAAGACCAAGCAGGACTTGACTTGTGCCGAGTGCGGCGAGCCGGTGGAGCGTGGCAAGACCTTGAAGGGTTATCCCATCGCAGACGGCCAATGGGTGGTGGTCACGCCAGAGGAACTCAAGACCTGCGAACCGGAAAGCTCGAAGGTGATGGAGATCGTCCTGGCGGTCAATTCATCCGAGATCGATCCCATGCTGCTGTGCTCCTCCTACTACCTGGAGCCGGAGGCGGCCGGGAAGAAAGGCTATGCGTTGTTGCTGGCGGCGCTGCAAGCGGAGGGTATGTTCGCCATTGCCAAAGTTACGATGTCGAGCCGCGAACATATCGCGATCATTCGACCGTATGACGGCGTGCTGGCGTTCCACACGATGTATATGGCCGGGGAGATTCGCAGCACCCCAGCTCTCGGACTTGAGTCCATCACACTCAAGGACGCGGAACTGGAACTGGCACGCAAGCTCCTGCAGGTGAATGCCGGACCATTCGAGCACGAAGCCTATTCGGACTCGTATATGACGGCAGTTGAAGACCTGCTGCGTGCCAAGCAGGAAGGCAAGTCGGTCACGGTGATGCCGAAGAAAGCAACGGCCAATACGACAGGCGATCTGTTAGCCGCCCTGACAGCTTCCCTGCAAAGCAAGGCGAACCCTGGGGCACCGGCAGGATCAGCGGCCAAGCCTGGGAAGAGGAAGACGGCTTGATATGTCACGCAAGCTGATGCGGCGTTTTTACGCACAGTCCGACCGGGTAGATACCCGGTTGGACTGCTTTGTCTGGCGCAGGTTAACGCTGGAGCAGGCGCGGCGCATGGCGCGGGAGGGGCGGGCCTCGGACCTGGGGAACTGGGCCTATCTCCTGCACCTGAGCGCCACGTCCGGCTGGAATGTGGTCTGCAAGCGGAGGGCTCGAAGATGAACCCCGGTGGACCGAATCGCAAAGGTGGGATCAAACGGAAGTATTTCCACTCGCCCGAAAGCGACGAGATCATCCGGCAGGCGTATCACCTGTACCGCATGTTCGGGAATCGCATGCGACTGGTGGACATCCGGAAGGAACTCGGATGGCCCAAGTACGCGATCGCACAAAGGGCCAGGGTCTTAGGACTGGCTCGCACCAAAGAGTTGCCGTGGACGGAGGCAGAGGAACAGATCCTCGAACAGTGGAGTCATCTGGCCCTTGCGCGCATTGCCATGAAGTTTCGCTCACTCGGCTATCAACGCAGCGAGACCGCGATCAACCTCAAGATCAAACGCCTGCACATCCGGGAAAAGGCTGGCGCCAATGGGTATACGGCATTGCAGATCGCCGAGGCACTCGGCATCGACGGTCACAAGGTGACGCGCTGGATCAAGCGCGGTTTGCTCCGGGCAGAGCGTCGCGGCACCCATCGCACAGAGTTGCAGGGCGGTGACCACTGGCTCATCGAGCGGGCGGAGATGCGGCGCTTCCTGCTGCATTCGCCGGATGAATGGGAACTGGAGGGAGCCGAGAAGTACTGGCTGATCGACATTCTCAGCAAAGGGGAGTTGTGCGCGGAGTTTCGGAAAGAGGTTGTGTCGCAGGCACCGCCTGTCGTCAAGCCTGCCAGCAGAGTCAAGTTCAGTAATACACGGATGCCGTGGCCCGAAGACCATTCGAGAGTTGAGTTCGCAGATATCACAAGGAGACGCATATGAAGACAGCAGTGGAAGTGGCAGCAGTAGCAGACCAAGTCGTCGGGCTGTTGAATTTGGTGACCTACGAGAGCATCCCGCTCGGCAAGCTGGTGCTGTGGGACGGGAACGTTCGCAAGACGTATGAGGAATCGGCGGTGGTATCGATTGCTGCCTCCATCAAGGCGGTCGGTTTAATCCATCCGTTGATTGTCCTGAAGCAGCCGAAGACAAAGTACGGGGTCGTAGCCGGTGGGATGCGCTACCGGGCGCTGAAGCTGCTCGAGGCAAACGGCGACGTGGACGGCCAATTCGAAGTGTGGTGCGCGGTGATGCCGGCGCAGACCGCCGAGATGGCTTCAGAGATCAGCCTGGCGGAGAACGTGGAACGCTATGCGATGGATCCGATCGATGAGGCTCTGGCCTTTGCAAACGAGGTCAAGAAAGGCCGGTCGATGGCTGAGATTGCGGTGCGTTTCGGGCAACCGGAGCGGTTCGTGCGCCAGCGCCTAAAGCTGGCGGATGTGCATGGCAGCTTCATTAAGCTGTATCGGGCCGGCAAGCTGACGCTGGAGGTTCTGCAGGCGTTCACGTTGGCCGATTCCACCACGCAGCAACGCGAAGTCTGGAAGAACATACCCGAGCATTGGCGGGATCGTGGGGGACCGGAACTGGCGCGGCAGATTCGCCATGCCCTACGGGAGGAGACGGTCGACGGCAATGACAAGCGGGTGCGCTTTGTCGGGCTGCCCTGGTACCGCGACTCCGGGGGCCGTGTCCAGGACGATCTCTTCACCACGTTGCGTGACGAGAGCGACGACTATGCCGGAATGTTCCTTTTGGATGTGCCGCTTTTGGATCGCTTGGCGCGAGAGAAGCTGAAAGCGGAATCGGCAGGCCTCGTCCAGGGATTCGCCGCAGTCGTCCAGGACTTCGACCGGCCGTTGTACCAAGTCACCAGTGAATTGACGCGGGTGCATCCGGAGACGATCCTTCCGCCCAAACTCGCCGCTAAGCAAGCCAAGCTGGAACAGGCTTACGAGGCGATCGCCGGCGACGAGAGCGACGACGAGAACCGGACACCGGCGGAGATGGCCAAGCTGGAGAAGATCCAGACGGAACTGCATCAGATCGAGCAGCAAACCGAACAGCACTTCTCTCCGGAGCAACGGGCGAAAGCTACAGCGTTCGTCTACATCGATCAACACGGCAAACTGCAACTCGAAGCGTATGCGCCGCGTGGGGCTACTGCTTCGAGCGGTTCCAGTGACAGGAGCCCGGCTGTTCGCGGCCCGTTCTCGCGGCCGCTGGTCCAGACCCTCACCACGCACAAGACAGCAGCCATCGCAGCGGAGCTGGCCGTCAAGCCCGACATAGCACTGGCTAGCGTCCTGTACTCGTTCATCGCGAAAAACAACAGCAATCACCACCACGTCAACTTCGGGGTGAGTGCTTGTGAGATCAGTTGCGCGCCCGTCGATTACCGCGAGATCGAAGAGGAAGACGGCGACCTGGCGCTGACGTGGCTGTACGAGCAGTACACGGAATGGGTGGCGAAGATGCCCAAGCAGCCGTCCGCACTCTGGGCCTGGTGTGTCGGTCTGAGTGAAGCCGACAAGATGGGTCTGCTGGCGGTGTTGGTGGCCCGCAGCCTCAATGCGGTCGATGCCAGCGGTTGGGCCAGCGCCAAGCAGCGACTCTGGCACGCGGACGCCATCGCCACTTCGCTCGGCGGCGTGGAAATGGCGAAGTGGTTCCGGCCAACGCGCAAGAACTTCTTCAATCGCGTGAGTCGGGCACAGATCCTCGACTTCGCCAAGGAAGCCGGGGTGGTGGTCACGCCGGAGACGGCCGCCATGAAGAAGGCCGCGCTCGCCGAGTGGGCCGAACACAACGTGGGGGGCTTGACCAAGTGGGTGCCGAAGCCAGCCTCTATCAATGACGGGCCTGACGATCCACCAGAGTTCGACGATCCAGAGGAGTTCGAGGGCGATGAAGAAGAAGAAGGAACGGACGGCGCCGCCACTCTCATCAACCATATGAAACTGAATGGCTCGGACATAACCATTAACAAGCGCGAACTACGGATGATGTTGGGCGCGGCAGCAAAACAGTTGCTGTCGGACATTGACCGGCTGGAGATAGAGGTAATCCGGTCGCAGGCGTTCTCAACCGAACGACTTCCCCGCTTCCCGGGTGACGATGAGACCCGTCTGGACCGGCTGACTAAAGCGCAGCAATACCTGGCCGAACAGCGGGTGGCGTATGCCAGCGTTTTGGAGCTGCAGCGGCAGGAGAATGACTTGGATTCGGAGCAGTTCGGACGTGACGTAGCAGCCTACGTGGCAGCCAAGAAGCCACGTCCCATTGACCGGAAAAGGAGACCGCAATGACGCTGGAGAGTTTACAAGACGTAGTGATGACGCTGCGGACGAGAGGGGTTCCCTCCGCACTCGAATATCCCGGCTACATTGAAATTACCGGGCTATTCGGACGCTTGCAGTGTGGGAGCTCGAACGAAACGTGGATGTGTGATGTCCTCATGCCTTGTACCGGCAGTGGGGAGGAGATCAACGAAGAGACCCTGGAAACGATCGCGAGTGCCATCCCGCGAGAGAGCGAAGACGTGGTGGCCGTGGCCGGCTGGATCGAGCAGGTGTATCGGACACAGCGGGAGTTGGAGTACAACCATGGAAAACGCTGACCCACGGGGAGTGGTCCTGGATTTCGGGAAGCATCGGGGTGTCCTACTGACAGAGACTCCGGCCGGGTATCTCACCTGGATGGCCAACGAAGGAGGTCTTTCGAAAACCTGGAGGGGCCTCGCCAAAATTGAACTGGATCGACGCTCGACGGAGCGGGAACTCGACTCTAGTCGCCATCGCGTCTTATGAGCCAAATTATGAACCAAATACTGGAGAGACCCATTATGGCTAGGAAGACAAAGGCGTGCCACGCCGGCCATCCTGGCTCCGGGTCCGGGCAGCAAGGCACGATGATGGGGTCGGGCGGTTCGAAGTACATCAACTTATGGTGACCATTAAGATTACCGGACTCGGGTCGGCGAATACTCCCTGTGAGTTCAGCGACCATTATGTCGTCGAGTACGATCCGACTCGGCTCGGAGTCTCGCCATCCGGCCAAGTACTGGAGTGCCACCTGATCACATCGCAGGATCCGGACAAGGCGCGAAAGTTCGGGCTTGACGAAGCGCTGGAGTATTGGCGCCAGAGCTTCGGGTTACGCGACGACGGGGAACCTAATAGGCCTTTGACGTCTTTTACGGTGGAGATCTCGTGACGCTTGTTTGTGTGAATTGTTCCGTCGAATTGCGTCCCGTCAAGACGGGCCAGCCCATCGAGTCCATGTGCACTACGGGGAGTTATCAGTTGTTCAGCGCGGATCGCTACCAGTGTCCCGGCTGCGGATTCGAAGTGGTCAGCGGCATGAATGCGCCGATTGAACACGCCCATAACTGGGGCTCTTACTCCGGTTGGCTGCGCACGTTTGCCCAACGTGGCAACCAAGTGCTACGGTTCTGGATGAACCTTAAAGAGAAGCAACAATACGAGGATCTGCAAAAACAGGCATCCAGCGAGAGCCGTGTATAATGCGGTCAAGATGACCAACCAGCAGCTTTACCTTGCGCTCGGTCTACCCATACTGGTCTACCTTCTCGGCTTCACGACCATGATCTTTTTTTCTTTCTGGCAGACCAAGGAACTGCGGGACGATATTCGCGGTATCCGCACGCAAATCGAATTGATACTCGGCAAACTTAACGACATAGACACGCGCGTTGCGGTCCTGGAGGATCGGGCCAAGCGATGAGATCAGGAAAACGATGGGCAGAACGAACATAGCGTGGAGTGACTTCACTCTCAACGTAGTGTCAGGGTGCTCTAAGCCGGCCGCCGTGCCGGATGCGATGCACTCGCTGGCCGGAGAAGTGGACGAACGCTGGCTCAAAGAGGGCAGTTCGCCAGAATGCTCGCGGTGTTATGCCGAGACTCTCAGCCTCCGCCGAGGCTGGTCCAAGCAACCCTGGAAGACGGAGTTCGCGGAAGAGAACGTGAAGCTGCGGCCGGAGCGTTTCCGTGAGATCGCCAGGCTGCCGCTCAAGCCGATCACGCTGCCGCCGTCACAGCGCACGAAGGTGTTTATCGCGTCCATGGGCGACTGGGCCCACGAGCTGGTACCGGACGCCTTCATCAGCGAGATGTGGAAGTGGCTGGTGCTCTACCCGAACATCTACCAACTGCTCACCAAGCGGATCGACCGGGCCAGTTCCCTGCCCGGGCCGTGGCCGGAGAACATCTGGCTCGGGGCAACCTGTGGGCATCCAGCGACCAAGTGGCGGATTGAGATGCTGCGGCGCTCGAAGGCCGCGGTGAAGTTCCTCAGCATGGAGCCGCTGTTGGGATCGATGCTGCCGTTGGACCTGACCGGTATTGACTGGGTGATTGTGGGCGGGGAGTCGGGAGCCGGCTTCCGCGCGATGCGTATGGAATGGGTGCGCGAGATCCGCGACGAGTGTGCGCGCCAGGGAGTCGCTCTATTCGTGAAGCAAGGGGCGAACTTCTTCACTGAGCGGGAGTGCTATCTGGTGGAAACGGACGGGCAATGTTATGCAATTCAGCAGTTCCCAGGAGAGCTAACCGCACCTTATCCGGTCTCACCGGACAATGAAACAAAACACCTGAAACTGTACACACCCACTCCCGTTCTCACACCCGTTATCAAGCCAGCAGCACAGAAGCGATTATTCGATTGACAGAGGGGGGTAACAGATGGGGATATTGGACACGAAGCACACGGACTTACCGTGGCCGTTGTCGTTGATTCCGCGGCGGTGGACAGCGATCCCGAGTGTGGTGCGGCCGTGGACATTAGGGTATGACCGGGACGTGCCGCCAGCGGGGGCGTGGACGTTGGCGTTTAGCCGTTATGGGGTGATGGGCAGCTTCCAGACCAAGGGGCGGTGGTTATTCCGGATGGGGACGTTCCGGTATGACTATGTGGATTTGTATTACGAGCTGGTGACGCTGACGTTGAAGCGGCTGAAGGCTATGTAAGCGGCGGTTGCTTGTTACACTCGCTGGAATGAGTGCGCGAAAACTGGCGATACCCGCTCCTGGGTACTGGATGGACGAGTCCACAGGCGTGCTGCGACCTGCGGTGGAAGCTTACCTGCGAGGCGAGCCGCTCCTTCTGCAGCAGGTGGCTGCGATCCGCGCCTACCTGCGCCAGTGGATAGCCTGCCCGATGTGGACAGGGCCGGAAGTCGAGGGGCTACGGGACTCTATCGATTCGCTGACCAATCAGGCACAGATCCGGGCGTGGGCCGGCCGCGCCACCACTGCCGGGATCGATCCGTTCTAGAGTGTTTAGTATGTTTCAGAATCATGGCATAAGCCAAGATCCTAACGTCCACACGCGATTGATCGGCGGGCAGGAACTGCGCTGCCAGATCCATGACGGTGCGTCTGGAGTGTTCGTCGTCCTGACACCGGCGACCCAAGAAGCAACTCTTTCACTCGCTGAAGTGAAACCCCTGCAGGATAAGCCGCTCGAGAAACCAAGCGACTACCAGAACGCTCTGTTTGAGGGCGCTAGAAGTTGGGTTGCGCATTTGAATCAAGCCGAACCAGTCAACGCCACCAACGCCAAGGTGATTCGCATCCGTGAGCATGTGGCGATCGGATGCAGCCTGGCCGTCGACCGTTTCCGGAGTGCTCTGGAATTTCTTCCGTCTGAGCTGGAGTACGCCTTCAGCGCGGACGCCAGAGAAGAGTTTAAACAGAAGCAATTGGCGAAAGCAGTGAAAGAGCAGGGCAGTCAACGTCCGGCTGTGGCGAACGAACCGGCGATCCCGGCTACCAAAGAAGAAACATACGCCACGACAGCGGCCGGGGGAGCCACCAGCAAAACAACCTCGGCAGCAGGCTTTGCCGGCAAGCGCCAAGGCGGTTGACGCAGTTAGAAATCCAAACGACTATTATGCCGGTCCCGCATGACCGGCTTTTTTATGTTCGCTTGGGACCGGAGCGGTTTTGGGATGCAGCAGGCACTTCGGAGGCCTTCACTATTTTCATGTCGTCATGGAACTGGTGGCACCGCACACAGTAGCGTTCGCTGACATCTTTGGGATGGAAGCTGCGCCGTCCACACTGCGGACACACAATATTCGGATCCGCATAGCGGAGGAGATCAAGCATCCGGCAGTAGCTCCTGTGTCCGGCTGACCGCTTGTGTCAACTGCCGGATCGCCTCTGAGCCTTCCGCCTCGGCCACCTGGCGCAGGATGGCGACACCGGACTCCAGCGCCGCTTCGATTTCTTCGCGCGTCGCGTGCCGCCCTTGCGTGAACCAGTGTATTTCGATGGGCTCGCCCAAGTCGAACAACACTCCCCTGCCCTCTTGAAAGGGCGTGTACCGCTTGGTGACCCAAAGACAGACCGCGCCCGGATTACGGTCGAAATGAACTCCCGTTGGTGGAACCATTTCTTCCGGCAGGTCGTTTGTTCGACGGTGCATGTGGGGTCGCGTGAGGAACGGACAGGCCCGGGCAGCGTACGCGGCGCAGTCCTGATGAGACGGTGGCTCGCTGTTGATGCGATTGATGGCGCACATAGGCCCAATCGCAAAGGCCAAGTACGCGCCCAGCTTCTGACCGCAGATCCAACACAGTCGCTGGCTCAACGCCAAGTGCATCTTGTTCTCGCCAATCACCCGGAAGTCCGCCTTGCCGTGTTCGTCTATATAGACAAACCATGGAATTACAAACCCCCGTTCTTCATCGATCGGCAAGTCCCGCATTCGCGGCGGCAATGAGAGAATATCGATCCTGGATGAGACCATTTCGCGATTCATTCCTCTTATTTGATAATCCTATTCTTTCTACAGTTGCGATGATAGGGACCTCGGGCCGCCACTATCTGGCAAGTGGCGGCCTCTTTATTTGGCACCTACTTGTAGACACTTCTACAGTTATACACTTCTAATCTCCCGACGCGCCTGCAACCTGACATACACTGGATTTCATGCGGCTTACCGACGTTAGCGAATTGAGAAGAGCCAACCCACAGACCCACTCACTTTCTGTGGCTGTCGCTAAAGCAAATCCCGATCACGACCTACTCGTTCGCCTGGATACCAAACTCGATGTGCTCGCGGTCAGCTTCAACGAAGTCCGGTTGTCGGTCGGTGCGAAGGCCGAAACAGTGCGACTCGAAAAGCTGGAACACGTGGTGACCGACATTCAGAAAAAAGTGTACTGGGCCGCTGGTATCCTCACCGCCGCGCAATTCGCCGCGCATTACTTCCTGAAGTAAACTTCGCCTCTATCGTTTTGCACCAATCCGCCGATAACCGGGATATGAGTAGCAGCGTTTACTATAAACGGCCCGTCGATGGCGCCACGAAGAGTGAGACCAAATCAGCGGTCGCTCCAGAGGCCCCCTCTGCGGAAGTGTCCGGATTGGAACGAAAGCTTGATTCACTCAATGATGTCGTTGCCCATCTGGGGCACGGCCTCTCACTGAAGGCCGACGCATCCCGCGTCGGCGACCTTGAGAAGGGGCTCAGGAGCGTTCGCTGGCAGCTTTATGCGCTGGGCGTCGTTCTCGCTTGCGCCCAACTCTGGCTGTACTTCTATCTACATAAGCACTGACCTACAGTTCTACAGTTCGACATTCCTACATTATTCTTGTCGCTGGTTTTGCCGATAAGCAAGTTATGCTCTTCGACTCTCTGGTGAAGCCAGCTTTAGATAGTGTCAACGACCTGATCGGGCAGTTTCATATGAGCCCGGAGGACAAGGCCAAGGCAACCCAGGCGATCGCCGATGCTTCTGCCAAAGCGCAGCAGACGGCGGCCGACTACGACATCCAGTTGAATAGCATCGCCGGGCAGAATATCCGTGCCGATGCATCGAGTGGAGACAAGTTCACGGCCAGGGCCAGGCCGAGCTTCATGTACGTGATTATTCTGGTGCTGGCCTTCAACTACATCGGGCTACCCATCGCGCAGATCTTCGGCTCGCATGTCGCGCCCATTCAGTTGCCAGGCGATCTCTTGACCCTTTTTGGTGTCTGTGTCACCGGCTATGTGATGTCGAGAACGGCCGAGAAGGCAATCTCCAGCAGCGAGCGTATCGCGGCAATGCCTGGGGATTCCCAGATCAGCGTCCTCGGTCTTAAAATGGGCAATAAGTCGTGACCCATTTCTGGTATGTCGCGATCATGGTGGTGACTGCGCTGGTCAGCCAGGTTCTGTATGCGCTCGCGACCCCTGAGACCACTGAGACTCCTAATAAGGAAACCGTGTGAGGCGCGCCATAGAGCAGTACCTGACAGCCGAGACGTACCTCGCCACTGACCATAACCTTCCCGCGTCCAATGAAGCGGTGGATCGCTGTATGGCAATGATCCGCATGGCCTCCCTGTGGCCTCAACCGGAAATCGTTCAAGAGCAACTAGCACCAGAAGACGAAAAATGAACGTCTCAGACACCTGTATCGAAGCCATTAAAGAATGGGAGGGGTTCCGTCCCGACGCCTACACTGACGTTGTCGGGGTTTGGACCATCGGCTACGGCAACACACTCCACGTCAAGGCCGGTGACACAATCACGGAGGCTGTAGCTGATGTTTTGCTGCGTGAACATGTCGCGATCATCGCAGGGTTTCTCGCCGCGCATCCCCCCGATTGGAGTCATGGCCTGGGTCTGACGCAAGGACAAACGGACGCGCTGGCCTCGTTCGCTTTCAATCTCGGCTTACGGACCCTCCGCACCTCGACGCTCTGGGAGTTGCTCAACGCAGGACAGCTCGCTCTGGCGGCTTTAGAGTTTCCGAAGTGGTGTCACGCCGGTGGCAAGGTATACCAAGGCCTGGTACAACGTCGCGCCGTTGAGCAGCGGTGGTTTACCGAGACTCTTTCGGCGCTCCCAGCGCCGTTAGAGCCGCCACAGTAGCAGTGCGCATGCGGTCAATCGTAGTGATCGCAGTCAGGCCCGCGACGAACAAATAAGTACCACAGCACCAAGGCTGGCAGCTGCAGTGCCAACCATACAAGAAGCCATCGCATAGACAAGAAGTCTCCCTATGCCAGGAGATATCTCTGGCGGCAGGCGCGATCTTGCGCCATAATGGATCACCCCTTAAACCCATGCCAAAGCCGCCTCGGTAAGTTGCAACGTATAGACATTGCGACCCAAGGCAAAGTGGGGCGGCCCTTAAATAGATAGCGATTCCTGCCTTACGAAAGTTATTGGAGAGACTTCGCAGGATCTGGACTCTCTCTTTATATTTGTGGGCCGCCGGGGGATTCATAGCTTCCGGTGGCCTTTTCTGCTTCAGTGAACGAGATCCCGTTCGCGTTTGCGATTGATGCCTAATTGTAGAAGTGTCTACAATTAGGGTATGTACACCATCGCGGTCATGCTGCAGAAGGGCGGGGGAGGCAAGAGCACGCTCT
>CBAAAA010000107.1:0-11734 GCA_964658695.1 uncultured Solirubrobacteraceae bacterium
TAGGCGCCCACGCATTCGGAACCAGCGCTGATCAATGCTCTTCCAAGGATCGCCAGGGCAAACGGAACGGCTGCTTCACCGTATCCAACACAAAGCTACTCTGCACATCCTTGATCTCCGGCAGTTCCCGCAGACCAGCCAGCAGTGTATCTGAGTACTGACTTAAATCGCTGACTGCAACCTCCAGCAGAAAGTCCGGTTGGCCGGAGATCAGATAACAGGAAAGAACAGCCGGAAGACGCTGCATGGATTCGCGAAAGTGCCGTGCTTCCGCCTCGCGTGGCCGATCTAACTTCACGGACACGAATGCCGTCAATCCCAAACCCACTTTGGAGCGGTTGATCCGCGCTCCATACCCCTCGATGATCTGTTCTGCCTCCAGCCGTCTCACCCTCCGCAAGCATGGCGAAGGCGATAAGCCCACTTGACTTGCTAACTCAACATTGGTCAGTCGACCGTCTTCTTCCAGAATCCTCAGGATCTTCAAATCGATCTCGTCTAACTTCGGTATTGGCATAAAGTATCCATCGAAACTGATTTTTTAGCATACTATTGCCCAGAACTGGACAATCCAGGTAAACTTCACAATCCTCAGATGCTCTATTTCGTGTAAGCTGTTTGTAATCTAAGTGCGTTACTGCGCTTTCCGGGTCTTTTCAGCGTTGAAATGACGACCCGTGACGACACCGTTGGTCGCGGCCCTGTCTGCGTACTGAACCATGCCGCGTGTTTAATGCGATGACGCTTCCATCACTGCTGTTCTTCATGACCTTACTTCCCATGTCAACGCTTGCCGGTGCGGGCGACGTTGATCTTGTGCTTCTGCATGGGAAAATCTGGACCGGAAACCCCTCCCAGCCGGCCGCCGAAGCAGTTGCCATCTCCGGCAATCGCATCGTTGCAGTGGGAGCATCGACTGAAATCGCAAAGTCGATCGGAGCGCGAACAAAAGTCCTTGATTTACATGGCCGCACAGTCGTTCCAGGCTTCAACGACGCGCATGTCCACTTCTATACCGGCGGCGCAAGCCTGACCAGCGTTAAACTTCGTGATACCCGCAGCGAAGCCGAGTTCAAATCAACCATCGCCGCCTACGCGCGCTCGCGTCCCAAAGGCGAGTGGATTCTGAACGGGAGCTGGGACCACGAAAATTGGCAGCACCCGCATTTACCGGAACATTCGTTGATCGACGACGTCACACCCGGCAATCCGGTCTTCGTCAATCGTTCGGACGGCCATATGATGCTGGCCAATGCGCTCGCCATGAGGTTAGCCGGTATAAGCCGTGATACTCGCGACGTCCCCGGTGGAGTCATCATCAGAGATTCCAACGGCAATCCCACCGGTATCTTCAAGGACGCCGCAACGGCCCTCATCACGCGCGTTATCCCGCCTCCCAGTGATGACCAGATCCTTCTCGCAATCGACGCTGCGCAGAATTACGCCGCGGAAAACGGAGTTACCAGCGTGCAGGACATGGGTGCGCTCGGTGACCTCGATACTACGGTCCGCGTGATTGAGGCGTACCAGAAACTAAACCGGCGCGGCAAACTGAACATTCGCATCTCCGGTCATCTCCCGCTGAACGCCTGGAAGAGGCTCGCCGACGCTGGCATCCGCGCTGATTTCGGCGACGACAAGCTCCAGTTGGGGGCGGTAAAAGCCTTCGCCGACGGCTCGCTCGGTTCTTCCACAGCCTGGTTCTTCCAGCCATTCACAGACGCTCCGGAAAGTAGCGGCATCCCGAGTGAAGAGCTGGTCAACCCCGCACGAATGTACGAAGAAATGAAGAGTGCCGACCGCGCCGGGTTACAAATCGCCGTTCACGCCATCGGCGATCGGGCCAATAATGCCATCCTGAACTTCTGTGAGAAACTCGAGCGGGAAACTGGACAGCGCGACCGCAGACTGCGTATCGAACATGCCCAGCACCTCCTCGACTCCGACATCCCTCGCTTTGGCGCCCTTGGCGTGATTGCCTCCGTGCAGCCCTACCATTGCATCGATGACGGACGTTGGGCAGAAACCCGAATCGGCCCCGATCGAGCGAAACGGACCTATGCATTCCGTTCGCTTCTCAACCAAGGAGCAACCTTGGCCTTCGGATCCGATTGGTGGGTCGCGCCCATCAGCCCGCTTTTAGGAATTTACGCTGCCGCGACGCGGCGGACGCTGGATGGCAAACACCCAAATGGTTGGGTACCCGAACAGAAAATTACTGTGCGTGAAGCACTCCAAGCCTATACTGTTGGATCAGCGTACGCTTCATTCGAAGAACATCGTAAAGGTTCACTGGAGAAAGACAAACTGGCTGACTTAGCCGTACTCTCCGCCGACATACTTCAAATTGATCCGGTTAAGATCCAGAACGTAAAAGTAGATCTGACGATCTTCGATGGAAAAGTGATCTACGATCGGAAGTCCAACGGCGGATGATTGACCCGGTGTGTCAAGCCCCCATGGCCTCCCGAGCTGAGTGCGGATAATTGTTCTTCGCGGTTGCTCCTTGTCGAGCGCTAACTTACAAAGCAAAAACGAAAGGACCAATCACAATGACGCGAGTTCCGCTGCAAGCAGGTCTGTTATTTCTTCTCGCGATGTCATCGCTCTACGGGCAAACCGCCGGTAAATTGATCGGCCAGGTGACCGATCCGTCCACCGCCTCCGTGCCGGGCGCAAAAATCACGGCAGTGAACACCGCCACCGGCCAGGCAAGAACCATCGACAGTGATTCAAGCGGCAGTTACACCATTACCGATCTGCCGATCGGAAGATATAACGTGACGGCGGGACACACCGGTTTCGCCAGTGTGCAGAAAACCGATATCGACATTACGGTTGCACAAACCGCCACGTTGAACTTCGCGCTCCAACCCGGTACCGTAAACCAGGTCATCGAAGTCAAATCCGAGGCGGAGGCCGTCGACGTCCAGCCCGGCGAAACTCTCGGGAATAACCAGATCGCTGATCTGCCGATCAATGGCCGGGACTTTGCACGCTTCGCTTTCTTAACTCCGGGAGCCGTGGCCCGCAGTAACTACATCGCGGATATGTCCTTCAACGGTCAGCATACCGTTCACAACCAATTCGCAATTGATGGAGTGGATGCGACTCGCGTCGACCAGCCCTACATGGCTAATGGATTTGAGCGTGGCTCACGGCTGCTCACCGGCAGCCAGGAAACGATCGCCGAATTTCGAGTCCAAACGTCCGACTATCAGGCTCAATACGGCCGCGCAGCCGGTACCTTTGTGAACGTCGCATCTAAAAGCGGCAGCAACAGCTTCCACGGCACTCTGTTCGACTACTTCCGCAACGACTTCCTGGACGCGAGAAATTTCTTCAACACCAAACCTACGCCCCAGGCCTCCTTCCGCTATAACGACTTTGGAGCCAATCTCGGCGGCCCGTTAAAGCACGACAAGACTTTCTTCTTTGTAAACTACGAGGGTTCACGGCAAGGCATCGGTGTCACCGGAAGCGGCACAACGCTGAGTGTCTCGGCTCGTAACCAGGCCTTGGCCGCTTCTCCGGCGCTGGCGCCTCTCGTGTCCCAATATCCGATCGGGACCAGTTCCACATCCGACCCGCTGGTCGATAACTACACCACCGTCCAAAGCTTAGCCGTGAAAGAGGACACCGGCAGTTTCAAAATCGATCACTACTTCAGTGATAAAGATACGCTCATGTTCCGCTTCAACATGAATGAAGGCGACGTCAATGGACCGCTGTTCGGCGTAGACTCGTCCGCTCTGGGTATCAACGACCATCAAAATGTGCCAACGCGGACCACTAACTTCGCGCTGCACGAGCAACATACCTTCAGTCCCCATCTGATAAATGAGACCCTGATTGGCATGCAGCGCTTCGCCAGCAGCATTGGCGCTCAGGAGGCTCAGCCGGAAGTATTCCTGGAGGCGCTCACCATCGATCCTGGCGACCGCGGCATTTACACCGAGCGGAACACGTCTTATCAGATCGGCGATAACATGAGCTATACCGTTGGCGCTCACAGCTTCAAGTGGGGCGCCACCGCCTATCGCATCGACGTCAATAACCTGTCCACTTCCACCGCCTCTATCTATTACCAGACCGTTCAGAATTTCATCGACAACAGCGCGAGCACCGCCAGCTTGGTGGCCGGAAATCCGGGCAGCACCACCCGGGCATTTCAAGTTGGCGCGTACCTGCAGGACACCTGGCAGCTGCGTCCGGGACTCACCATCGACTACGGTCTCCGTTGGGATTACGAAACACCCGTTTACGATCCCCAGGCGAGAGCGCAGACCTTCGATACGAGAACTCTCCAGCTCGCGCCCGCGGGCGGCGCGTACTACCACGCGAATGACAAAGACCTCGGACCGCGATTCGCAATCGCCTGGCAGGCAAGTCCTCGTCTTGTCGTGCGTGCGGGCTACGGAATCTTCTACCAGGACTACCCGGTGGGATTTGGCGCTTATAGCGTACCGACTAACAACATACCCGGCAACACCAATCTTACTCAGGCGGAAACGCCGAATCTAAGTTACCCCCTCTCGCAATTCGTCGGCCAGGGTACGGCGCCGCTTCCGACCGTCTCTGGCTTTAACTGGAACAAGCCCGATATCTACGCACAGCAGTGGAATTTCACCACCGCCTTTCAGTTATCCGCAAGCCAAACCTTGCAGGTCGCCTACATCGGCAATCACGGATTGAACCTCCGCCGCGATCTAAATCTGAATTGGTACGATCCGGCCATCGGCGCCCGGCCCATCCCGGGCTTTGCGGATATCAATATTGAAACCGCCTCCGGCCAGAACATCTACCATGCTATGCAGGTGACTTACACCAGGCGCTTCAGTGGTGGTCTGCAAATTGACGGCAATTACTCCTGGGCACATGCCATCGACAACGTGGACGACCAGGGCTTGTTTGATGGTGGTCCCCAGGATAACAATAACTACAAAGCAGAGCGGGGGAACAGCTCCGGCGATGCCCGCCAAACCAGTTCTTTCAACATGATCTATGATCTGCCCTTCGGGCATGGAAAGCGGTTCTTCTCCACTTCGAACGGCTTCACTGACAGAGTGATTGGCGGCTGGCAGATGGCCGCATTGGGGCAGTTCCGTTCCGGCATCGCCGGTACAGTCTACATCCCGCTGAGCCAGACGGGCAACGGCGACTACCTCAACCAGCGCCCGAATGTCGTGTCCGGAGTAAACATTTATCCTACGGTTCAGTCCGTCAATCTGTGGCTGAATCCCGCTGCCTTTTCCGAACCATCCACCGGAACTTTTGGCAATGCGGGACGCGGAATCTTTGTCGGTCCAAGGCTCGCCAATGTCGATTTCACCCTCATCAAGAGCATTCCGATCACCGAAAGGATCAGAATGCAGCTTCGCGGGGAGTTCTTCAACATCTTGAACCACCCCAATTTCGCCGAACCCTCCGAGACGCTCGGACCGAGTTTTGGTGAAATCTTCAACACACTTGGCCGGACTATCGGCTTCGGCACGTCCCGGCAGATCCAGCTATCGGCGCGCTTCAACTTCTAACTGCAAGCCGCGCCAACAACACTCGTTACGGCTCTTAGTGCGTAATGGACACGCCACTTACAGTAACCATGTCTTACTCACTTCGCAAACATACCTCGTATCTGCTGATCTTGGGTGTTGGAGGCGTTTTTCTTTCCAGAACAACGGTGGCCGACACCCTAAAGGCCATCACACCGGCTGACATTGTCGATCTTCAAAAGGTAAGCGATCCCCAAATCTCCCCGGATGGACATCTGGTGGCCTATGTAGTAGAACTTCCGGAACATTCAGGAGCACAAAAAAACGCCCATATCTGGCTCGTTCCAACCGGCAAGGGCACGCCACAACGTCCATTCGTGATGAGCGCTCGCAGCGACACTTCCCCACGCTGGTCACCGGACGGCCAGACCCTGGCCTTCTTGTCCGATCGCTCGAATCCTCTTGCGCAGCGCGGCAACTCCGGTGATTTCACCTTCCGCATCGTAGGAACAGAGGCTCGCCCTGACCTCGGCCCGTGGGCGTTCACCGAAGAGGCCCGAAATGACGATGCTCATAAAAACGATCAGCAGATTTGGGCAATCTCTCTCGCCGGAGGCGAAGCTCGTCCGCTGACGGATATTCCCGGCGGAGTCAAATCGTTCACCTGGTCGAGGGACGGCAAGTTCATCGCCTTCCTTCGTACAGACGGAGAGTCGCAGGCCGAAACCGAACGCAAGAAGCGAAAGTCTGATCAGATCTTTGTCGATCACGACTACCATTTCACCCGCCTTTGGATCTACGATCTGGCGGCGAAAACAGCACAACTGGTCACGAAGAGTGACCTGAATGTCGACGATGTAGATCTGTCACCCGACGGCGCCCAGGCCATTGCCCGCGTCTCTCCCACCCCGCGATTAAACGATTATTGGTACGTCTCCAAGATCGTTTTGCTCGATTTCCGTTCAGGGCAGATCTCTCGAACACTAAGCGAAACGGGAGCGCCTGAAAAAGTTCGCTGGTTTCGAGGCGGCGACAAGGTGCTCTACAGCGAGATGACCGAGCGCCAGATTGCAAGTACACCAGTCGTGCAAACCCTGTCGGGTAATCAGAAGGCGAGGCTTAACTTAGACCTTAAAAGCACGGTCCGCACGGAACTTTTTCAACCGGATGGCGCCAGTCTCACGCTGCTGGGCGTCGCAGGAACCAAGCCGTTCTTCGCATCCTGGAATCTGACTTCCGGATCCGTTCAAACTTTGGGGCAAGTTACAGGCGAAGGCTATGGTTTCACTCAAAGTGAGGATGGAAAACTCATCGCCTATCTAGGACAGCGGACGGATCAGCCGAACGAAGTCTGGACTTACTCGCCCGGCGGCAACTCGGACTGTCTAACGAACCACAACCCACAAGTGGCCGGTTGGAACGTTGGCAAGGTTCAGGAGATCACCTGGAACAGCTCAAAGGACGGCAGGAAAATCTATGGCGTGCTGGTTTTGCCGTCCGATTACGTTCCGGGAACGCCGCACAAGACCATCGTGCACGCTCATGGCGGTCCCTTTGAAGCATGGCAGACCGGCTGGCTTGGGACTTGGTATGAATGGGCTCAGTTATTGGCATCGCATGGATATGTGGTCTTGGCGCCGAATCCCCGGGGCTCGGAAGGACAAGGCGCTGCATTTCAGGAGGCAAACTACAAAGATTGGGGTGGTGGGGATTTTCAGGATGTCATGGATGGCGTGGATCTGCTCGTCAAACAGAAGATCGCCGACCCGTCCCGCCTCGGCATCGGCGGATGGAGTTACGGCGGGTTTATGACTTCCTGGGCCGTCACCCACACCGGCCGTTTCAAAGCAGCGGTAGCGGGAGCCGCCGTCACTGATCTCAACGGCATGAGCACGACCACCGATATTGCCCCCAATTTCTTGAATGAGTTCTTTGGAAACTTCGCCAGGAATCGCGCTCTCTACCAGGAACATTCGCCCATTCGATGGATCGAAAACTGCCACACACCTACCTTGATTCTGCACGGCGACTCGGATGAGCGCGTCCCAACCTTCCAGGGCGAAGAGCTTTATAAAGCCCTTCAGTTGCTGGGCATCGAGTCCCAATTAGTAAGATATCCGCGCGAGCCGCATATCTTTGGCGAACGCGAACACGAGATAGACAGCTTACAACGGATTGTCGATTGGTTCGACAGCCACTTACACTAAGCACACGTTTCGCAAAAGCAAATGAATCCTAAATTGAAGACCGGAACTGTAGCCCTTTGTCTCTCCGCGATCTCTTTATTCGCGCAAGCGCCCGAGCCTGGCGCCCCTCCTTCTGAACTTTCCCTGCAAACCACTCGGACTATAGATTTCAAAGTCGATGAAGGCACCTGGATGTCGCTCGACATTTCTCCGGACGGAAAGACGCTTCTGTTCGATCTTCTTGGCCATTTGTATTCCATGCCAGTCGAGGGCGGCGCGGCGCATACCATTACCCATGGCCTCAGCTTCAACACCCAGCCGCGTTATTCGCCCGATGGCAGATGGATCGCCTTCATAAGCGATCGCCGGGGCGCCAACAATCTTTGGATCTCCCGGCCGGACGGTGCAGATGCCCGTCCCATCACTTCAGACCTTCACACGCTGTTTGTATCACCCGAATGGAGCCGCGATGGCTCTTATATCCTTGTGTCCCAGAAGCGGCCCGACCTCTATAAATCCTCATTCGAAATCTGGCAGTACGACGTGAATGGCGGCATCGGAGTTCAAATCACAAAGAGCAATGCTGGCGATGCCGTGCCGCCCGACGAATGGCAGAATGCGCTCGGCGTCACTCTGTCGCCCGACGGCAAATATCTCTATTACGCTCAGAAAGCCGGCTACTTCGCCGTGAATGTGAAGTTTCCTCTCTGGCAGATCACCCGGAGGGATCTGCGCACCGGAGAACAGGACGTCATCACCGATGCAACTGGCAGCGCCTTTCGTCCGCGTATTTCGCCTGATGGCAAGCTCATGGTCTACGCCACGCGTTTCGGCGGCCAGACCGCGCTGCGTCTCCGCAATCTGGAGAGCGGAGACGACCGCTGGCTCAAGTCGCCCATTCAGCATGATGCGCAAGAAGTGTACTTCGCCAATCTCGACTTGGTCCCCGGGTACACGTTTACTCCGGACAGCAAAGAACTGCTCCTCTCGTATGGCGGGAAAATGCACCGGCTCAATATTCAAACCGGCGTCGATGACCTCATCCCCTTTTCGGCTCAAATTCACCGCGAACTGGGACCCAAGCTCAGTTTTCCCCATCGTGTCGATGATGGCCCGGTTCATGCCCACGTCATCGCCGGCGCGCGTCTGTCGCCCGATGGCAAGCACATTGCCTTCTCGGCTCTGACTCGCCTCTACATCAGCAACATCGACGGCAGTTCACCGAAGCAGGTGGTCGCGGGCGAAGGAGCCGAATATCAACCTGCCTGGTCGCCCGATGGGCAGTGGCTGGCCTACGTCACCTGGTTCAACGAAGAAGGGGCCATCTGGAGGGTGCGTCCCGACGGCTCTGGTCCGCCGGAGCGTCTCACCACCGGTGCCGCCTACTACACGAATCTCGCCTGGTCGCCTGATGGAACCCGCATTGTGGCGCTCCGCGCGTCCCAGCATCAGGCCATGACCCAGATAGACCAGTGGGGGAAGAACATGTCAGTCCAGGATCTGGTGTGGGTTCCTTCTGCCGGTGGCGCGGTGACCACCATCGCTTCCGGGAAAGGTTGGACTGGCCCGCACTTCGCTTCAGATCCTGATCGCATCTATGTCACCAACACAAACCGGCACGGCTTTCTCGCGGCCGATTACGAACTGCTGTCCCTCCGCTGGGACGGAAGCGATCGTCGCCGTCACTTTATCCTCAAGGGCAAACAACTCTGGGGCGCCGAGTTCTCACCTGTAACGCAACTCTGGATGCATCCGAAAGGCGGGCGCTCCCTGGTGCTCTATCGCGGCCAGCTTTCTCTCATCGACGTTCCTGCCATCGGTGGCGAACCGCCGGTCCTGAACATTGATGAGCCCAGCGCCGGTGTCGCTCGTCTGACCACCATCGGCGCTGACGAAGCGGGCTGGTCTTCTGACGGCGCGTCTATCACCTGGTCCGTCGGTCCCAGTTTCCTGTCGCTCCCGCTGACCGATATAGAAACCAGAGTCGAACAAGCCCGCCTCGCTCAAATGAATGCTGCGCAAACGCCGACCTCGCAGTCCGCCATCGCAAAGAAACCCGATCAGCCGAACAGTGTCGCTTGGGCGAGAAATCTTCGTCCGCAAGAGTCAAAGATCGACATCCAATTTGAACGCTACAAGCCAGTCGGAACGATCGTCCTGCGCGGCGCACGCGTCATCACCATGAAAGGCCATGAGGTACTTCCCCCGGCTGACATTGTCGTTGTGAACAACCGCATCACTGCCGTCGGCCCGCGCGGAACAACTCACATTCCCGCCAACGCCACCATAATCGACGTCTCCGGCAAGACCATCGTGCCCGGCTTCATTGACACTCACGCGCACTGGATGCAGATTCGACGCGGCGTGCTCGATCTCGAGAACTGGGACTTCCTTGCCACCCTCGCCTACGGCATCACGACCGGACGCGATCCGCAAACCAGCACCAACGATATCTTCCCCTACGCCGATCTCGCGGACGCCGGTAAAATCATCGGCCCGCGCGCCTACACCACCGGACCGGGCATCTTCTATGTCAATGATTTTCAATCAGTTGAAGATGCCGCCGCCGTGCTCTCGCGGTACAAAAACTACTACGGAACCGATATGGTGAAGTCTTACCTGATTGGCAATCGACGGCAGCGCGAGTTTGTCGTCGAAGCTGCGAATCGTCTGCATATTATCCCCACCACAGAAGGCGCCGCCGATCTCTCCATGGATCTCACCCACGCCATCGATGGATTTAGCGGCAACGAACACCAGTTGCCTGTGGTTCCCGTTTACCAGGACGTCACGAACTTTTTTGCTCAATCGGGGATCTTCTACACCCCGACTTACATCATCGAAGGCTATGACGGTCCAGGCTCAGAAAATCATTTCTTCCAGACCACCGACCTCTTTCACGACGTCAAGGTCAAGCGCTTCGTACCAGAAGACATCATCGAGACCCGCGGAACGCGAATGACCTGGCATCGGCCCGACGAGTACGTCTATCAGCAAAGCGCTGCCGGAGCTGCTCAAATCATCCGCGCTGGTGGCAAGGTCTGCGTAGGAGGACACGGCGAGTTTCAGGGCCTCAGCTTTCACTGGGAGCTTTGGTCCCTTGGCGCCGGAATGACGACTTGGGAGGCACTGCAAGCTGCAACGCTCACCGGAGCGGAAGCCATCGGAGTCGATGCCGACCTGGGAAGTATTGAACCGGGCAAACTGGCGGACTTGGTCGTGCTGAACAAAAACCCGCTCGACAACCTGCAAAACACAACCGCCATTCGATACGTCATGAAAAACGGGGAGCTTTTCGACGCCGATACTCTCGACGAGTTATGGCCCGAAAAGAAGCCCTTACCGGCTATGTGGTGGCAGAAAGAGCACCCATAAGCCAAGCCGGATTACAAGTTTCATTATTTGACTTTTGTAACCATAGCCCGTACACTTGCTCTTATCAGTTCCTGAAAGGAGCACACATGCCTCAAGCTCAAATGACCGAAACACAACTCGGCGGTCGATTCACATTCCCCGGCACATCCCTGACAGTCCGGCGGATCGGATACGGCGCCATGCAATTGGCCGGCCCCGGCGTATGGGGACCGCCCAAGGATCCAGACGCTGCCATAGCCGTCCTCCGCGAGGCCGTTGCCTCAGGCGTCAATCATATCGACACGTCCGACTTCTACGGCCCGCACATCACGAACCAGATCATTCGGCAGGCTCTTCACCCTTACCCCTCGGACTTGGTAATTGTCACGAAGGTGAGCGCCCGGCGCGGCCCTGACAAATCGTGGATACCGGCGTTCTCACGAGAAGAACTGACGCAGGCCGTCCACGAAAATCTCCGCAATCTGGGCCTGGACACCCTCGACATCGTCAACATGCGCAGCATGTTGAACCCGCATCACGCCGTTGAGGGGTCAATCGAGGCCCCGCTCACCGTCCTGGCTGACCTTCAGCGGCAAGGTCTCATCCAGCACATCGGCGTTAGCAATGTCACCGCCAAACAGGTTGCCGAGGCGCAGTCCATTACCAACGTCGTGTGCGTGCAGAACAACTACAACCTTGCCT
>CBAAAA010000108.1:0-11692 GCA_964658695.1 uncultured Solirubrobacteraceae bacterium
CCGAGTCACGTCCCACCACGAACAGCATGTCGAGCGATCAATTACAGGTGTTCGAACCGCCTCCGCATTACAGTGATCACCTCGATCACCATCTGAACTTCGCCATGTCGGTGCGCTCCCGCAAGCCGGTCGTCGAAGACGCGACCTTCGGGTTCCGTGCTGCCGGACCTGCGCTTCTCTCCAACCTCAGCTACTTTGAAAAGCGCGTAATCGAATGGGACCCGCAGACCATGAAGGTCAAGAGCTAGAACATCAAGGCCTAAAGGTTAAGACTGAGGAGTCCAAATGCCTTCACCCAACAGCAATATACAGATTGCCTTGATCGGCGCCGGCGGCATGGGCCAGGGCGACGCGCGGCAGGCGACTTCCCTGCCCGGTGTGCGCCTTATCGCGGCCTGCGACTGTTACGACGGCCGCTTGCAGCACATGAAAGAGGTCTATGGCGCCGATACCTTCACCACCCGTGACTACCGCGAGATTGTAAGCCGGAAAGACATCGACGCTGTCATCATCGCCACTCCGGATCACTGGCACCGGCGTATTTCGGTAGAGAGCCTTCACTCCGGCAAACACGTCTATTGCGAGAAGCCGATGGTGCACGCCATTGAAGAAGGACATTCGATCATCGAAGCGCAGTCTAAGTCAGGCAAAGTCTTTCAGGTGGGTAGTCAGTATCGCAGCTCACTTGCTTATCTCAAGGCCAAGGAGCTGTTCGAATCGAAGGCGATCGGGGAACTAAACTCAGTCGAAGCATGGCTCGATCGCAACTCAGCCATCGGCGCATGGGAGTACTCAATTCCGACCGATGCAGATACCCATACCTGTGATTGGAGCCAGTTTCAAGGGAACGCTCCAAAGCACCCCTGGGATCCGGCACGGTTCTTCCGCTGGAGAAACTATCGTGACTACGGAACAGGCGTAGCCGGCGATCTATTCGTTCACCTGCTCACCGGACTTCACACCGTCACCGGCTCTATCGGACCCAATCGTATTTTTGCCACCGGCGGCATCCGCTACTGGATGGATCGTGACGTGCCCGACACCATGCTCGCCACACTGGATTACCCCGAAGGGCAAATGCATCCGGCGTTCAACGTTCTATTACGTGTGAACTTCAAGAGCGGAGAATCCAAAGAGTCGTTCGGCGTCAAGTTTATCGGTAGCGACGGAGTCATGACTGCATCGTTCACTGAAGTGACGCTCAACCGCACACCGCGTCCGGAAGAATTTGACGGCAGCATTTCCAGCTTCGCCAAGAAGACACAGGAAGAGCTTCGCGATCAGTGGGAGTCCAAACACGCTGCGCCGTCGCCGGCTACTCTGAAGCCCAGTTCCAACGAAGTGTTCGACACCAGCGATAGCGAGCCTCAGCTGGAACACCACAAGAATTTCTATCGCTCAATCCGGGAAGGAACGCCTTCTGTTGAGGATGCCACCTTTGGGCTGCGCGCGGCGGGGCCGGCTTTGCTCACGAACGAAAGCTATTTCCAGAACAAAATCATGCACTGGAACGCCGAGAAGATGGAAGTGACGACCGGCGCGTGACGCTTCGTTGAATAGCCGCCTATGTCGCCGCTGTTTTTGCCAGCGCTGCGTTCAGCGAGCCTTGCCGGTATCCCTCAAGGTCCAGCGTCACGTAGAGAAAGCCGAGCTGCTTAAAAATTCTGGAGAAAGCTGCTACTGTCTCGGCAGTGAAGGCGCGGCTCATCTCGTCCTGAGCCACTTCGATTCGTACCAGATCGCCGTGGAAACGCACGCGGAATTGTCTGAAGCCGAGCGCTCGAATCGCCTCTTCGCCCTCTTCAATCGTTCGAATCGTCTCGACGGTAACCGGAGTGCCGTAAGGGACACGCGAACTCAAGCAGGCCGCAGCAGGCCGATCCCACGTTGCTAAGCCGGCCCGTTTGGACAGCTCCCGAATCTCGGCTTTCGTCAGCGCTGCTTCCACCAGCGGCGCCTTCACTTCATGCAGCCTAGCAGCGCGCTGCCCGGGACGGTAGTCGCCGAGGTCATCCTTGTTCACACCATAAACGATGTGCGCGTACCCCGCCTGCTTTGCATACGCTTCGAGCCGGACAAATAGTTCGTCTTTGCAGTGAAAGCAGCGATCCTTGTCATTCTTAACATAATCGGGATTTTCGAACTCGTACGTGTCGATGTACTCGTGGCGGAAACCGCATTCCCTCGCAAACTGTTCCGCATCCCGCTTATGAGATGTCGGGATCGACGCGGAATCAGCCGTGATCGCGACCGCATCGGATCCAAGAACCTGATGCGCCGCCCACGCTAGGTACGCAGAATCCGTGCCGCCCGAATAGGCAACAATCACCCGCCTCAGTTTGCGCAGCGAATCGAACAGCGATTGCTCTTTCAAATCGAGAACAACCGGGTCAAGCTCGACCGGTTTGGCCTGCAAATGGACAAGGGTGGCCACAATCCGAGTATAACCGTCGCCACTCGTCGCCCAGACCATCCAAGGGTAACTACGAGCTTTATTGCAGGGGCAATTCGCCGTTCTTCCCATTCACCGGTTCAACTTCGACCGGTTCCGGGATCACTGACGCCGCCGCGACCAGATCGCCTTCATCCAACCGCACCAATCGAACGCCCTGCGTGGAACGCCCGGCCTGCCGGATCTCGCCGGACTCCAGACGAATCATTTTTCCGTCTTTCGTGATGATCATCAGATCGGTGTTCTCGGCCACGCCAAGAACACTGACAACCTTGCCGACCTTCGTTGTCGTCTTCATGTTGATCACGCCTTTGCGACCACGCGCGGTCAGGCGGTAATCTTCGAGCGGCGTCCGCTTGCCAAACCCGTTTTCCGATATTGACAGGATCAATCCGTCGCGTCCGCAAACTTCCAGACCAACCAGGTAATCACCATCGTCAAGGTCCATCGCACGCACGCCGCGCGCCTGCCGCCCCATTGGCCTCACCTCGTCTTCATTGAAACGAATGGCCATCCCTTCGTGCGAGCCAAGGAAGATAAAGTTGTCGCCATTTGTGATGGTCGCCCCCAACAGCTCATCATTGTCGTCCAGCGCCAAAGCGATGATCCCGCGAGACAACGGATTATCGAACTCCGTCAATTCACACTTCTTGATCACGCCTTGGCGGGTCACCATAACAATGAACTTGCCCGCTACAAATTCTTTGACCGACAGGAATGCTTTGACACTCTCGTCCGGCTGCAGACTGATCAGCCCGGAAACGTGCTTGCCTTTTCCCGTCGTGGCGGCATCGGGAATCTCATAGATCTTGAGCCAGTACACACGCCCCTTATTTGTAAACAGCAGCAGATAGGCGTGCGTCGAAGCAATTACCATATGCTCGACGACGTCTTCGGACCGCGTGCCCATGCCGATCCGGCCCTTGCCGCCCCGCGATTGCCGGCGATAGGTATCGACCGAAGTGCGCTTCAGATAGCCGCCGCGCGAGACCGTCACCGCGACATCCTCCATCTGCACCAGATCTTCAAGTGAAATCTCGCCCGTGTCTTCAATCAGTTGCGTCCGGCGCTCATCGCCGAACTCCTTCTGAACTTCCTTCAGCTCCTTGATCAACAAGGCTTTCAATACTGTTTCAGAACCCAGGATCTCGGTGTATTCACCGATCACGCGCTGAATCTCAGCGAGCTCATTGAGAATCGACTGGCGCTCCATTCCGGTGAGCCGCTGCAATTGCAATTCGAGGATCGCTTGCGCCTGCCGCTCAGTAAACTCGAACGTCGTAACCAGGCGATCACGGGCTTCCACCCTGGTGGCCGATGAGCGGATCATCGCAATCACGGCATCCAGATTATCCAGCGCTTTCTGGAAACCGAGAAGGATATGTTCCCGTTCTCGCGCTTTCCGCAACAGGTAGTTGGTGCGGCGGCGAACCACATCGGCGCGATGCTCGATGAAGCGCTTGATCACCTCGATCAAGCCCAGTTCTCGCGGCTGCCCGTTGACGATGGATAGCATGATGACACCGAAGTTCACCTGCATCTGCGTCTGCTTGTACAGATTGTTCAGGACGACTTCGGCGTTCTCGCCACGCTTCAGGTCGAACACAATGCGCATCCCGTCGCGATCGCTTTCGTCTCGCGCGTCGGAGATACCTTCGATCTTTTTATCCGAGACCAGCGCCGCGACGTGCTCGATCAGCCGCGATTTGTTTACCTGGAACGGGATCTCGGTAATGACGATAGCTTCCCTGTCTTTGCCGAGTTTTTCAGTAGTCGCTTTCGCGCGAACCTTTAAACTGCCGCGTCCTCGCAGGTAGTAATCAATGATTCCCTGCCGCCCCAGCAGAAAGCCGCCGGTCGGGAAATCCGGTCCCGGAGCCATTTCAAGAATAGTCGCGATCGGCGTATGCGGATCGTTGATCAACGCAATGGTCGCATTCACAATCTCGTTCAGATTGTGCGGCGGAATATTGGTCGCCATACCGACGGCGATGCCCGACGAGCCATTGATCAGCAGGTTGGGAACCCGCGCCGGCAGTACGTCTGGCTCCACTTCGCTATCGTCGTAATTGGGCCGGAAATCGACAGTATCCTTGTCGATGTCTTCCAGCATCGTACCGGCGATGCGAGATAAACGCGCCTCGGTATACCGCATGGCCGCCGGCGGATCGCCGTCCACCGACCCGAAGTTCCCCTGTCCATCCACCAGCATGTAGCGCAGAGAAAATGGCTGCGCCATTCGAACCAGGGCGTCGTATACCGACACATCGCCGTGCGGGTGAAACTTACCCAGAACATCACCGACGATCCTGGCGCACTTACGCGTGGGCCGGTTGAAATGCAGGCCCATTTCGTTCATCCCGTACAGGATGCGCCGGTGCACAGGCTTCAGACCGTCCCGAACGTCAGGCAACGCTCGCCCCACAATCACGCTCATCGCGTAATCCAGGTACGAACGCTTCATTTCGTCTTCGATGTTGATCGGAATCAGGATTTGATTCGGGAACAAACCGCGATTGTCCGGCTGGTCTTTATCGGCCAAGAAAAACTCCTAACAGGGATGATAAGCAAGCGTGCAAGTCGTTCAAAGACTTACGCTTATCGATTTATTGCTATGCCGTTATTTTACCAAAAAGGGTCATTCTTTGCCCGCTTCCTTCTTGAACCCGATGTTGAACCAGCTCTGGATCACCGCTAGGGTAGTCACAGGGCCCGCGCCCCGAGTGATGCCTCCATTCACCGACCATCTGATCGCCTTATTCGTCTCGCCGCAGACCCAGCAAGCCGTGCATTTCCCGCTGACACTGCTGCTCGTTTTTGGAGTCGCCAAACTCTTCGCGAACCTTTGCGAGGCCATTGGGCAGCCGGGCCTGGTAGGGGAGATCTTTGCCGGAATCCTGCTCGGTCCAAGTGTTCTTGGCTGGGTGCAGCCCGATGACGTCCTGAGTGCTCTCGCTCAGCTCGGCGTCATGTTCCTTCTCTTCCGCGTCGGTCTGGAAGTCAAAACTTCGGATTTCATGCGAGCGGGCCGGACCGCCTTCCTGGTGGCGGTGGCCGGTGTGGTCCTCCCCTTCCTGGCCGGATGGGCTTGTATGCAACTCGCCGGTGTGTCCCGAGTTGAAGCCGTCTTTGTTGGCGCTGCACTCGTGGCCACCAGCGTCGGCATCACTGCTCAGGTACTGTCCTCCAAGGGACTCCTACACCACCCCTCCAGTCAAATCATCCTTGCCGCCGCCGTCATCGACGACGTTCTCGGCTTGCTCGTACTGGCTCTTGTCAGCAGCATGGCGGCCGGACACATCAACATCGCGGCACTCGCCACAACCGCTGCGCTGGCGGGAGGATTTACGCTGCTGGTCGCCAAATACGGCAACCGCACTCTGCAACAAGTCATCCCGCAGGTGGAGCGCCGCCTCTCCGTTTCCGAACGCCAGTTTCATCTCGCGCTGGTGCTGCTCTTTGCGCTGTCACTGCTGGCAACCTATGTCGGAGTCGCCGCCATCGTCGGAGCGTTCCTTGCCGGCATGGCTCTCTCTGAAACCGTCGATCAGCGCGTCCACGATCTTTCACAAGGGATCGGAGAACTGCTCGTCCCCTTCTTTCTGGCCAGCATCGGCTTGCACCTCGACCTCGCTGTTTTTGCCACCCGTTCTACCGTGATCCTCAGCGTCGTCATACTGATCGTGGCCGTGCTGAGCAAATTTCTAGGCTGCGCGCTGGGAGCCTCAAGTTTGGGACGTGTCGATATGCTCCGCGTGGGTGTAGGAATGATTCCGCGTGGAGAGGTCGGTATGGTCGTCGCCCAGATCGGGTTGAGTCTCGGAGTCATCAACAAGCCGGTGTACGCCGCCGTCGTCTTCATGGCGATTGGAACAACCCTCGTCGCCCCGCCGTTACTGAACCGCGTCTACCGGGATTGCCCTCGCACGCAGCCTGAACCGGTGGCGGCAACCACTTCGTAATCGCCCGCGTCCGATACACTGGTACTGCCCGAAATGCTATCGATCGTCATCCCCATTCACAATGAGGAGCCCGCGCTCCTGCCGCTCTACGATCGGCTCACGACAGTACTCGAAGCAATACAGCGACCCTACGAAATCATCTTCATCGATGACGCTTCCACTGACCGCAGCTTCGACCTGCTGTCGAATCTCGTCGAGGTTGACAGCAGATTGAAGGTCATCCGCCTGCGGCGTAATTTTGGACAGACTGCCGCTTTGGCCGCCGGCTTCGATGAGGCGCAGGGAGAGATTGTCGTTTCCCTGGATGGCGATCTCCAGCATGATCCGGAAGACATTCCAGCGCTGCTCGAAAAGATTGACGCCGGCTTCGATATCGCCAGTGGCTGGCGTAAGGAACGCGTCGATAATGCGGTCACCCGCAAGCTGCCCTCCCGTGTCGCCAATTGGATGGTCAAGCGCATCTCCGGCGTGGATCTTCACGATTTCGGGACAACCTTTAAGGCCTACCGCGCAGAAGTACTAAAGGACATCAATCTCTACGGCGAACTGCATCGCTTCATCCCTGCGCTCGCCAGCTTCTATGGCGCTCGCATTGCCGAAGTGCCGATTCGCAACATCGAGCGTCCCAACGGTGCTTCCCACTACGGCCTCAGCCGGACCTTCCGCGTCTTCTTCGACATCCTCACCATTCAGTTCCTGCTGCGCTACCTCACTCGCCCCATGCATTTCTTTGGCAAATGGGGACTACTCGGAACAGCCGTCGGCAGCATCATTCTGTTGACGCTCCTGGTTGAAAAGATCCTCGGCACCGACATCATCGCTGAGCACGGGCCCCTGATGGTGGCTGGCGCGCTGATGTGGTTCGCTGGTTTCATGCTTTTCTGCACCGGCTTGATCGGCGAGGTTCTCATGCGCACCTACTTTGAGAGCCAGGGCCGCAGGATTTACGCGGTGCGTGAGATTCGTTGCCGGCGCGAACAGGTGCTCGATGGCGCTCATTAGCGAGTTCGATGGATTTATCTTCGATTACGGCGGCGTACTGGTATCGGATCAAACCGCGCAAGACAAGGAGCAGATGGCGCAGGTTTTCGGCGTAGATGCTGAGACCTTCGAAGAACTCTACTGGTCGGATCGCCTCGAGTACGATCGCGGATCGGAGTCCAATATTGAATACTGGCATCGATTGTTGACCAAAGCGGGCAAGTCGCTCTTACCCGAAACGATCGCGCAGTTGACTGAGTTGGATAACGAAAGCTGGATGCACTTTGACGAGCCGATGTGGATTTGGATTGACCAGTTGCGGGCTGCCGGAAAGCCCGTTGCGATCCTGTCAAATATGCCCCGCGATTTGGGCGAGGCGTTGAAGGCGCGCACCGACCGTCTGTCGAGATTCGATCATGTCACCCTTTCTTACGAAGTGAATTCGGTGAAACCCGAGGCGCCCATCTATGAGCACGCGCTCGAAGGCGTTGGAACGGAACCGTCGAAAACGCTGTTCCTGGATGACCGGATTGCGAATGTGCAGGGCGCCGAGCTACTCGGGATACGGGCCATCCAATTCACAACGCGCGACGAGGTCATGCTTCGTTTAAGGTCTTGAGCGCCGCCGGATTGGATCCCCGATGCATGGACCCTCCAACCGTCCGACCGGTTGCCCGCCCGTCTGGCTCGCAATGGCGATCCGGAGGATCTCCACTTTAAGGGCTCCGACACCCGGTTCGCCATCCATAATTGAAGCCTTTCCTTAACTGCACGCAGCTCACCTTTTCCGGCGTAAGCTAATGGCGGAGATGCCAAATTCCAGGGAGCTCAACATGTTTTCTCGCCTCGGCCTGACGCTTGGCGCCTTGCTGCTCGTTGCGGTTCCGCTTGCGGCGCAGCCACCAGGCAGCAGCGAACGGAACAGCCGGCCTGTGACCGGCAGGTCCGCAACGGAGAAGCCCACGATCGACAAGATCGATCCACCTAACTGGTTTGTCTCGCTGCCGTCTCCCATGCTGCTCATCCACGGCAAGGGCCTCGGGAATGCCAGCTTTTCGGGCGCCCCCATTCGCCGTACCGTCACTTCGCGGAATGGCCATTGGGCCATTCTCTGGCTTAACACAACCGGCAAGCCTGCTTCTACCCTTCACATCGCCGCGCATACTCCAGCGGGCATTGCGTCGTTCGATTACGAGCTGCTCCCGCGCCGGCTTCCCACCGAAGGCATGGGCGGATTTTCTCCCGCAGACGTGATGATTTGCATCATGCCCGACCGCTTTGCCGATGGCGATCCAGCAAACGACAACCTTCCCGGCTTTCCGCCTGCGGACCGCAAACTTCCGCGCGCCTACCACGGCGGCGATATCAAGGGTGTCATCGATCACCTCGACTATCTTCAGGAACTGGGCGTCACCGCTGTTTGGTTGACGCCGATCGTCGCCAACAATCCTGCAGGCCAGGACTATCACGGCTACGGCGCCACGGACATGTATGCTGTCGATCCGCGCCTTGGCACATTGGCCGATTATCAGCGTCTCGCCTCGGAGCTGCACCGGCGCCACATGAAGCTGGTGTTCGACGATGTTCCGAACCATGTCGGTGGAGCGCATCCGTGGGTTGCGGATTCACCCCTGCCGGACTGGTTTCACGGCACTGCCGCACAACACAACGAAGCCACCTACGACTTCGGCAAGATCACCGATCCGCATTTGCCCGAAGTTGCCGCTCACTCCGAGTTGGATGGCTGGTTCGCTAACTCCCTGCCTGACATGAACCAGCAGAATCCCGTCGTCGCCCAGTATGAGCTGCAGAACATGATCTGGTGGATCGAGCTAACGGGCCTGGACGCACTGCGCATCGATACTTTCCCGTTCGTTCAGCGCACCTTCTGGCAAACCTACCTTTCGACGCTCAACAAGCTCTACCCGCATGTGAACTCGGTGGGCGAAGTGGATAACGGAGATCCCACCATCGACGCTTTTTTCGCGGGAGGCAGGACGCTCTCGGGTATCGACACCCACCTCACCACGCCATTCGACTACCCTTATTTCTTCGCCCTGCGTGACGTCCTGCTAAATGGCAAACCATTCTCCGCGTTGGAAACAGTCTTCCGTCAGGATTGGCTCTATCCCCACCCCGAGCTTCTTGTCCCCATACTCAGCAACCATGACCAGCCGCGCTTCATCTCCGAGAAGAATGCCACCCCGGAACTCATGCGTCTCGCCACCGGAATTACCATGACTGTCCGCGGCACGCCGCAACTTTATATTGGCGACGAAATCCTCCTGCAAGGGGGAGGAGATCCGGACAACCGGCGCGATTTTCCCGGCGGTTTTCCCGGGGATCCTGCCAACGCGTTTGTATCCTCCGGGCGCACGGCGGAGCAAGCGGAAATTCATGACTTCACCGCGGCCCTGGGCCAGTTCCGCGCCCACGCTTCTGCTCTCAAATGGGGAGCGCAACAGGACCTCGTGGTCGAGAATGAAACTTTCGCGTTTGTCCGCATCTCAACCGCAAAGCCGTCCGCTGTCATTACGGATTCCGCATGTAAACCCTCCGGCGGCGGGCAATCCATGCTCGTCGCTGTGAACCGTTCTTCCAGCACTAACACCATTCATGTCCCCACCGACGGGAATGTCTTGCAAGGCTGTAGCAAACCGACCTGGCTTTTCGGCGACAAAAGCGAAGCCAATGGCTTCAATCTCGTTCTGCCTCCGTTCGGCTTTGCCATATATGCAGTCAACTAGCAGGAGCATGATGACGATGCGGCCATTCCGCCGCGTCCTCGTTGGCCACATCGATCAGGTTGCATTTCTGGGACTGTTAAGAGCATGCGGGCGGATCGTGGTCTATCCGGCATTTACTTTGTGGTCAACACTTCGAAATGATGCATGAAAATATAGCGCCCACCCCCGCAAGCGTGTCCCACAAAGGGTCCTTTTTGCAACGACTGTCGCACACCCCAGCCCGCAGAAGCCTCACTTACGTTGAACTTGTTGGCACGGTCTGGTGAGCTTTCTTCATCGTAATCTTCGGCCCCTCTGGGAAAGCGGCGAACTGCAGGAAATTTCCGTCGTTATTAGACAGGACGAAATTCACGCCACCCTTCGGGTTAGCCAGTAGGAGCACCTTCTGTTCATCTTCTGAATCAAGTGAAAGAAATGCTCCCCCGGACTCATCGGCGGTCACATAGCCGCCTCGTTCGTTGCCGTTTGCATCAGAGATCACCAATCCAGAAACGGCACCCTGACGCTTCTGTCGAACGCCGTGAATCATTGGATCAGGCAGCGGTGCTCCCAAGCGTAATCGCTCATGTCCGTTCCGATCTTCAACTACCAAGCCATGGACGTGAAGGACACCGTCCTTGTCTGGCCTCCCCGATTGAGCAGCTACTGGTAGAGGGCGACCGAGAATGGTAACAGCTAGGGCTGTGACAGCCGCAAGGAATACGAGCAAAAGCAATCGTTGAGTGCGGCAAGCCTTCCGGAGATGAAGGACTTCGATCCGGAGGAGACGCATTTCAGCTTCGTTCATGAAACCTTCTAACCGCACACGAGCGGGTTGGACAATTATAAGTGATCTTTTCGGGCACCTGAGGCACGCCTATTCGGACCTTCTTAAGATAAGTCTCGGGACAAGCCTGCAAGGCCCGCAGCCGATGGTCTCCAGCGTCTCGGAAGTCGCGGAACAGGCGGTGTATTTGGCGCACAATGACAATCGCTTCGTTTATAGCTCGACTCGCCGTACGGTCAGGACACATTCTGGATGATGAACGCTACTCAACCGGGGACTGATCATATGCTTCTGAGCTTGAAAGGCGGCGGTTGCCACGGTTACGCTCAGAAGAAAAACCGGGACTTCCTTTTCTATGCAACGGTGATGTTTGTGCGGCAAAACCTATTGGGTGAGAACCTGAGCGCCGCTGCGTGTCTCAGGAAACAGGCATCGTGGAACCATTCTTCTTCGCGGCCGTAGCACGCGCAATCCTCGGCTCCAGAACCCGCTCCAGGTTCAATCCGAAAATCTGCGCAGCCTTCGATTCATCCAGCCCGAGCTCATAAATCGCCTTCGCCTGCTGCTCGAAAATCGCGGCGTTCCACCCGCGCGGAAAGAAGCTGGAATCCGTTCCGAAAAGTATGCGTTCAATGCCCAGCAGATCGATCGCGCGGCCAAATACCGTGCGCAGGTCCAACCCTTCATAAGCCATCCACTTGTTGCTGGAAGAACTATCCAGGTAAACGTTCGGACAAAGGTCGGCCAGCATCAGCGTCTCCCGGAACAAACCCGCCCCGAAATG
>CBAAAA010000109.1:0-11676 GCA_964658695.1 uncultured Solirubrobacteraceae bacterium
GAAACATGGCGTGATTGGCTTCACAAAGAGCGCCGCCCTCGAGTATGCGACCCGGGGCATCCGCGTGAACGACGTCTGTCCTGGCATAATCCAGACACCTATGAGCGACAAGATGATCGCAGAAGGCCAGGGCGACGAATTGAAGGCCATGCTGGAGCAGTTCGTTCCCATGAAGCGCCTGGGCCGGGCGGAAGAAATCGCCGACGCGGTGCTTTGGCTTTGCAGTTCGGCGGCCAGCTACGTCACCGGCCAGTCCATCTCTGTCGATGGCGGCTACGTCATGCGTTAAAGGGATAGAACGTGCGCAAAATTCACCCTTGGTACGTTGCGCAATGGCGCAGTCAGTCCACCTTTAATCGCTGAGCGGAAAACTAGGGCCTTGAAAGAAAGCGCACAATTTCCCGCATGACACGAGGCCCCTGGTCCGTTTGGAAGAGAAACTGGGCATGTGCGGAACCATTCAGGACAATAAGTTCCTTCGGCTGAGGAGCCTTTTCGTACTGCGCACGAATGCCAGGAAGACGTGGTCCGCCATCGTTTGCGTCATCGCGCGCGACGATGAACAGCGTCCGCGACCTCAGTTTTTCTGCTGGGAGGTTCGGCGCTGCGCCGAGAAATACAACGCCATCAATTTCGCCGGGCGCGGATTTTATCGAGGCGTCGCCCGCGGCTGCACCACCGAAGCTCCCTCCGACCACTGACACAGTTTTTGAGCCGTGCGCTTTCAAGTAGCGCACCCCGGCGAGCACGTCCTTTTCAAAAGGCGCATGATCGAAGTCCGCCTGGCCGGGACCGCTCGAGCAGCCGAATCCGCGGAAGTCGATTGCGAGTACTCGAAAGCCTGCCGATACCAGACCGTCAGCCTGCTCCCGCCAGCTCTCCTTGGTGAATCTGCCGCCATGAGCCAGCACAACGCCACGCGTTCCTTGCCCGTAGAGATCGGCGCAAATTTGCCCCCCGTCTTCGGCGGACAACGAAACGGTCTCCTGGGCGGCCGCCAACCTGGCAAGCACGAAGGCGAGACACATCCAGCGAACGACCGACATGCACGAAATTATATAAAGCCGGGAGAAAAGGGCGCTGCTTGATCCTCTTGGATGGACAGGTCGTTTGTTCCGAGGGATAACTCAATGTTCATGATGAACCCGCGAACGCCGCCTGTGCAGCGACAGTCGCGACCGGTTGATCCGCGGGTTTCTTCACCACTTCATAATACTGGTAGCTCTCGGCCGGCAATCCGTTCGCGAATTGCAAGTTCTTCGGACGCCAGTCATCCTGATGCTGACAGCGAACCATTACGCTGTTCGCAAGCGTCGAGTTGCCCGCTATCTGGCGATTTCTGGGGAACCCCCAAAGCGGATTCCAAGACATATGAATGAGGTCAAGAGCAAATTTCGGATCCATGGGCAGCGCATAGCGGGCTGTCACGGCAGTATCGAGATCCAGCCCAAGCGCGCACGCCCGGTTGATCATCCAACCCAGTGTGATGTCAGACAAGACGGAAGGATTCGCCGGATCGCTTTGTTCTCCGCCGCCAACGTCCCCGTGAACGCCGCAGAACCAGACCTGCTCAACTGTCTGACCATTCGCCGGTTCGGAGGTCCACAAAGTGGCGGGAAACTCGCAACGCCTTTCGTCGATCGCCATTGCATGGCAGCCGTTCAGAACGTCGGGATGCAATGAGGTATCAAGGAATCCGTAAAGCAGTTCATCTACGCCGCCGAATGCGGCCGGAATTCCCAAGGCGCCCACGGTATCCCACACGCCCACCATCTTGATCTTGGCGTCGAACATCCCGTATCTGGCGTTCAGATTCTTCAGTAAGCCAGTACGATCGCCGCGGAAGCGATAGGCGTCGAACGCAGCGTCGAGAAATGCCTCATCGATAGGCTTGGTCGGGAGACCGCAAACCGCTATCATGCCTGCGACGCTGCGCGCCGTGTAAGCACCCCGGCTGAACCCGAAGAGGAAGATCTCGTCACCGGGGTCATAGGCGTGCGCCACTTGCATGTAGCCCTGTTTGATCTTCGCGAACAACCCTGTCCCGAGCGCTCCCCCAACTAATCTCCAAAGTGCGATTCCGTCGGCGCCCACGCCGTCGTCGTAAAACTTCACCTGACTCGGGCCTGCCATGACGGCTCGATAAAGCTTGCACACATTGGTGTCGTTGGACATCTTCTGCCAGGTGCCATCGATACAGGAAACGATACGCTTGCTCATTATTTGTTACCTCCTGAGGACTCGGTTGCAAAGGACTCGTCGGACTCAGCGCCCGGACGGGGCTTCCATTCCAGGCTGTAGTACTGTCCCCGGTCTCTGGCCCACGGATCGAATGAGTTTACGACCGAATCGAGTTCGGCGGAAAGCTCAGGCACGTTCCTGAGCAGCACCCGCTTCAAAGGCGAAACTGGTTGCTTGTGACCATTCGGCATACCCTTTTCGAGTCGCGCGGCTCCGGGGCCATTATTATTCACCCACTCCACGCCGAGCTTCGTATAGAACTCCGGGCGGAACGACGAAGTGAAGAAACGATCGCTAAACAGGCGTCGCGAAGCGTTGAGAATGAAGACCACAAACTGCGTCTCCGAAATCGCGAATCCATGTGGACGGACCGGCTCAGCCAGGTACCCGACGACGGTGTCGACGTCCTCAATGTTGTCCACCAGATCTCCGCTGGCATGCCCTAAACAATCATTGATTGGACTTTGGTCTAAGTTGATTTGAGCGTCTGTGATCTGTTTCGAAGCATCGCAGACATGCTGGCCGTATATCTCCCGCAGAGTCGTAGCGGTCTGTTCCTGCTCCTTACGATCGGGCGAGTCGACCGGAAGCGAGTGGTCCACAAAGTCTTCGAAGCTGGTCAACTGACGCAAGCCGTACTGCCTGCGGAATTCGTTGAAGCGCGGCACGCCGTGTTCGCGATCTCGAATGACATCCAATGCGAGCACGTCGATTTGCCCGGTTGGAGTCTTGCCGTCCAAACGCGGGAGTTTCAAATTCTGCAGGAATAACGGAGAATTGTGAAGTTCAAGCAACCCCAGCCTTTGACGACCGAACGTGAGTCCCCAATTCGCTATCCCGCGATCTCGCATCAAGTCCGTTGCACGGGCTTCGAAGCTATCAATCACCGGGACTTTCGCCTCGATTTTATTGGCGTCCTTCTGCAGATCGCGGTATTCAAGGAGATCCGGCACGAGAGAATGGAGCCGGTATACCGAAACAAACTCCTCCGGGAAGTTGAAGGGCGATCCAAAATGGTTTACGCCGCCGTTGGTGAATCTGGCTTGAGTCATGTCGTATCCGTGTACTTTGCTTCCCAGTCCGAAGATACCCGGTCCAGAGGCGAAGACGGAATACCATTGAGTTGCCTCAGTAACATCCCGCGATCTGCCAAAACTGTTTGTTATTACGTTATTGAGCGCCTTTGAGACCTCCGCATCTCCCTGGCCCAGCAAACCGTTCCAGTTAGCGTTCATGCCCTTATAGAGGGGTTCGCCATACAGAAGTTGTGGTGTCCATTCCGTCGTGTGAATCTTTGCGATCTCGGCCGCCACCACGAGGCGCGAGACCTCGAATAGCTCCTCCGGTGTTACATCTTTATAGGCAATCACCTTTCTCGGAGTGGCGGGATCACGTAACCCGCAGTCTGCATTCGGAGTGAGTTTAGCGATCCTCCGGAACTCGTTTACAAATGAGTTATGTTCCCGTGCAAACACGTTATGCAAAAAGCTCAGCCCGATCGTCCAGTTATCGGGCAATCCTACTGCCTCTTGCCCCGACCACTCGGGATTCATCGGATCATTGGGCGCCAGCGTCGGCAAGTAGCCGTTTGATAACAGCTGAAGTTTGGCCGGATCGGCAGGGTCACGCTTCACCCGGCGGACCGAAACCTCGTCATAACCATAAATCTGGGATGCATCCCACCACGCCGTGTTGGTGTTGCTCATCACCTTGGGCGCACGCGAGAGATAATCGTGGCCCGCGTGAGAAAACGTCGGGGGAGGCGTAGCATCCGCGACGTACCCTTTGTCTATCTGGTCGCCAGGGCGGCATCCCAGCTTATCGACCTGCTCCGGAGTGAGGTTGGCGCAGCCCACAGGCATGAACTCCGGTGCGTTGTGACCCTCTTCCAGATGGGAGAACCAGTCGTGTGTCATGAACTGGATCCAGTAAGCCGCCAGAACATTGAAGAAAGGAGCTTTCTTGTACTCACAGTTGGCCTTGGTCGAATAACCAGGCTGTCCGAAGCCCTGCCGGCAGGCAGCGGGATCGGATTGCACCCGCGTAAACAAGCGGCGGCTGATCACTTGCGGGTCGGGCTGCAGCAAAGCGAGGCGGTCGCCATGCCGATTGCGCGTGTAAGTGCTTTGACTGGATTCCGGGAAGGTACTTTCAAACTCTACGTTGCGCGCGAACAGCTGGCTTGTCGAGCCCATAGCGGGATTTACAATGTCATTGCAGATGCCGTTTATGGTGCGCCAGCGAATGAGATCTCCTTTACATTCCTGGGCTCCATCGCCGCCTACTTGCAGGTAATAAGGATCCCCCTGTTTCAGGCGCATTTCCGGCCAGTGTTTCAAGGCCGGGCCACCGGTTTTGCCGTCACCGGAAATGTATTCCTCAAAGGTCCCGTTGTTATCGAATAAGTTGAACTTGATCAGCTCGACCCGCTGATACTCCAGATCGAGCAAAGCGCCCGCGACCCCGCGCTGGGCTACCAACTTACTCGAAATAAACCCCGCCGGGATCGAGGACGCGTCCCCCGTTCCCCAATAGTTCGACCAGTCGACCCACGGCGTATTGCGGAATTGAAGAGTGCTCTGTCCGCCGCGGCAAAGCGCATTCGCCTCGGAAACCTTTCCTTCAAAACGAAATTCCCGGGTTGCCGCGATTGGGCGTACGCCTCTTAGAACGGCGTCGGCGCAAGCTTTCAACGCATCTGCCTGCTGCTGGCGCAATGTTTCCGGCGCCGATGGATTTGGCGCCTGCGCACCGGCGAGATCAACGCGCAGTAAAGCGCCTGCTAACATGGCGAGGGCGCAAAGCCGTCCCATCCTTGTCCTCCTACTGAGATGCCTGGATTATCATGTACCCGGGTTAGGGGAAATGCAAGCGAATAGTGAATCTCGGAGTATAAACGTTACACCCTCTTTCAGTCCCGTCGGCCTTACAAGAGGTGTCACGAGAGCAATGCAGCGAAATACGGATTCGTCATTCGGCCCGCAGGATCCGACTTATAGACCCATTTCGAGAAATCCGTCCACCGCTGTCCATAAGCGGCTTCGACCTGCTCACGAGTCACAAACGGGCTCTGGTTGAGTAAAGGAATTCCGTTCCGTTGAGAGGCGAACTCGTTGAACGCCACAAGGAACTTGTCCCAGGCAGCCTGATCTGTGACGGCGTGTATTGGGTCGATCGAGAAGACTTCCCCGTCATAGGTATAAGACAGAAGCGAACTCTTGTCCAGATGGATGTGATACGAGCCGAGCGGCATGTTGCAACGGAATCCGTTCGCCTGGAAGTATTGGTCGGCAAAGTCAAGGTAGGCGCGATAAGTCTCAAGCCATTTGGCACGCGCGAACGCCCAGAATGTAAACGCATATCTCGACGAGGCTGGGGTTTGACGATAGTCGATCATCTTGTCCGGTGCAAGCAAGCTTATGCCCCCGACCAGATGGAGAGTTTCGTACAGCAGTTTGTCCACGTCAAAGACTCCCTGGAGTAAGTCCTCCCGCAACTTTGGATTGGATATAAATTGATCGATAAAGTGGCCTATGTGGGCACCGGTGAAGTTCCACAACCGGCGACGGACGGCCGCCACCAGATCGTGTAACATCCCTGGGTCAGCGATACGGCGGCGTCGCTGAAAAACGGCAGTGCGTCCCACTGTCCAGCAAATGAGCCCCTCTGAATCGTCCAGCAGTTCTTCCACCTGCTGCTGTGTAAGTTGGTCTACCGCATACGGCTCGTAATTAAAGTGAAGTGCTTCAATCGGTTTCACTTTGAAAGTAACCTCGTAAACAATTCCACGAAGCCCGTAACTCGAGCGCATTTTTTTCAGCAAGTCCGGATCTGTCTCTTCGGACACTTCCGCGAGATTGCCGCTTGGAGTCACCCACTTCATTCCGGTCACGTAAGAGCTGACCTGGCCATAAGCGATTCCGTCCAGAGCATCCTTGCTGTGGCAACACGCGGCTGAGCCGAGGGTCATGTTGCCGATCTCGACGTTCAGCATGAACTGGAGCCCTTGCGACCGCAGCGACTTAGCAGCCTCAATCATCTCAAGGCCCGCCTGAGCCGTGAACTTACCGTTAACAGCATCGATCTGAATCACCTGAGTCATTTGCGACAGATTCACGATGGTGCCTTCGCTCGACGCGCAGGGAGTGAGAGAGTGGTAACTCCCCATGGCGCGAACGGGACTGGGATAGCGGACCGGGTCGCGCATAGCATTTTGAATTTCTTCCGCTGTCTTCGGGTAAATCAGTTGTTGCGGCGACGTGATGATGCTTCCGTCGTAATTCGCGATCTGGTTAGACACTCGGGCCTCCTTTGGAGCGCCGCTCGCGGCAGCGGAGTTATTCTATACCCGATCAGCCATTCTCAGGGCGCGTCTGTCTGTCCCAGCAAGTTCACCCCACGCTCAACCGCCATTAACAATTTCAGTGCGACACTTACTTGTGTGCTGAGACGCGATGCACGAAAGGAACAACCGGAGTCTAGTTCAAACGCCTTTGCCTGCGGTCTGAAGCCCGTCCAAGCCTTTTAATCATCCCGTTCACCTCGAAGAGTCACGGTTAGCTACGAGAAGGCTTCAGTCACTATTCGTCAGTGCTGGTGCGATCGTATGTCCTTCACTTTCTCGTCCGCGAACAGTACGTCGAAGGACTCACTGGCGCCGTTATAGAGGAAGGTGTCCTCATTGCCGTCTTGCTCAATCGAGTTAGGCGGGCCCCATTCGCGCACCACAACGTCTTTCGAGTCTCCCACCTGGATGCCTCGTACGCCATCTGCAATCCTTTGGAAGACCATGACGTCATCGACCTGTTTTTTGCCATTTGGCCGGAAACGCAGAGTGTGTTTGGTCATTTCCTTCCCGTCGCTGGATAGGGACAGAATGATCCTCTCTGTTGTGTGTCCACCGTCCTTCTCGATCCGCTTCGTTTCGAGAACAAATTTCCATCCCAACTCGCGGTATTCGTCACCCCGGAAGGATCGTTACCGGACATTCGACCATCGGTTCTGAAGACGGACGTGGTTACGACGTCTGCTCTTCGAGTGTGGGGAGAAATCTTAAAGATTGGTTCTCGATGCCGAATGCTGTCAAATTCGTAAAACTGATATTTCCAGGCGCCCGAAAAGTCTCGGTGCGCAGTCTGGGCGAGAGCGGGACAAGTTAAGAATACAAGCAAGCCGATTTGCTTCCGGTACATAGCGATCTGTTATCTTCGTACAAGACTTTGTCTTCTTTCTCGGCGTCGCGTAGCAGATCTTGGGAAAACCTTCAGAGGTCGGCGGCGGGACAACTACGTAGACTGTCTGAATCGGGCGCGAAAGACCCATCTGTCGCGCAGGATGCTTTCTCGACCATGGAAGGTAAAGCTGGTATCAATCTAGCCGTAGCCTTCTTAGAGAATCGCGCTCCCTCCGAACTCCTGAATTTCGACGGAGGCATTCGGTGTGTTAATGAGATCCTTACGAGATTCCAACACAACACCTTTCGTAATGCCCGTAGGCGCGTATCGGGTTGCCGTAGCATTTACGAGCATCTGGCTACGGAAGGACCGGGCGGGTAGGCGGGCGCTGGAATTCGGCCGGCCGACCGGTCGTATACATGGCCCAGAGTGTCGCGCTCGCAAATCTTTGCAGTACATTGGTCCATATCTCCCGCCGAATTCTCGACCGTGATCGTTTTCTTGCAACCCGATCGACGCCCCTCGGGCTGCATTGCTTTTTGACCATTGAAACTGGAAGCGAGTATATCCAAGGTTGTGACTGCGCCGGAACCGCCTCCAAATTCACATGATTCGTCCGTCATCTTGCTTTCCGCACTTGTTTGCTATATTATTCGCGCGAACCAGCAACCGGCTGTGAGGACGGCTTCCATTTGCCCGTAGCACGTTGTAAAAACAATCATCTCTATGATCCCGCGAAGCACAACGTGTGCCCGTATTGCGATGTCTCTGACCTGAACTTCGGAAACACGGCTGCCGAATCCAATTCGATAATGCAAACTCTCGGACTCAGATCTCAGCTGCCGAAATTGCGGCCCCGTGTCGGCAAAAGATCTGATCGACCAGAGCCTTTTCGCGTCTTTATCTCCTCCACTTTTGTGGACCTACAGCAATATCGACAGGCTGTTTTTGAATCAATCTTAGGGATGGGATATACCTCAGAAGACATGGTTTACTGGTCTGCTGATGAACGGCAGCCAGTAAGGCTCTCAATCGATCGCGTTCAGCGATCCGATGTGATGATACTGATTCTTGCGCACCGATATGGCTACATACCGACGGATTTGTCCACAGGCATCACTGAACAAGAATACGCTGCGGCGAGATCAAATCGTATTCCTGTCTTAGCGTTTTTCGTGGACGAAAGCGTAGCGTGGCCGCCTCAAAATATCGAATGGGAGAAAAAGGAACAACTCGCCCAATTCAAGAATAGGGTGAGATCAGAAATCGCCATAAAGAACTTCACCACACCGGACAATCTAGCAGCACTCGTCAGCCAAGCTCTCGCAAGTTTTGCACATCGAAATCTTGGACCTACCGCCCGGCAGGGATTCCAGCCTCGGTACGTCGTAAGAATCGATTCAGCGGTGAGTCTCAAATCCCTGCCAGACGTCACAGTCGAGATCGGAACATCCCAAGACGGGTTGCCATTGCTGCTGAAGGTCTGGCGTTCTCGGGATATTGACTCCCCTTTTGAAGCTTTGAAGAGTATGCTTGATCGGCCCAGAACTTCGCTGCCGGACGCGCTGCTCAACAGTTACCGCCAGGCAATCGAAGACTACGCCGCGAACATCTGGGCACTGGACGGCATGCAATCGGTTCGGATGAATGATGGCTCATTTCAACAACTGTTTGTCACGACGACTTCGTTAAGCAGACTCTTCAGTTCAACTCTAACGGCCTTGCTCGTATCGAAAGGTGATGCTATAAAGGCTTCGCGATCGCGGCCAGGGACACGAGATGCAACGGCGGCCCACCCAGTTAATGATGGAATTCATAGAGCTCTGCTGCAGTCAGAAGGTGGCTCCAACCGCTTCCTGGGAATCTCGAGTGCGGATGGATCCTGTTACTCAGTGGGAACATTACTTGGCCAGTTCGGTGGAGATCGGGGACAATGGGTCGAGTGGCGGCCATTCATAGCGGAATCACTTTCCATGCACGTACTTGATGCTAAGTTCGTTATCCGCTCTCCTCATGGTGCGGAGGTGGTGAGCGTTGCGCAATACGAGCATTCGTTGATCAAAATAGCTGAGAACTTGGCATATCAGGAGCAACTACCGATCTCCGTGGGCGTCGAAGTGCCCAAGGTATCAGTCACACTGTTGATGGTCCGATTGGCGGAGGCTATAGCAAAGATACATGGTGCTGGATTCGTACATGGTGATGTAAAGCCGGACAATGTGCTGCTATCCATGACTGGCTTAATCCCGATCGACTCATTTGAACTTGCGCCGGGAGACATTGCTCCTGGGTGGACACCGGGCTGGTCGGCGCCAGAGCAGGTACTCGGTGCACCAGTGTCGTTTGCAACCGATATATTTGCATTCGGTCGTATGATTTCAGAAGTGCTTGAAGGCATTCTCGTTGGAGAAGTTCGAAAATTCAAGGTGGCATCCACTGACGGTGGGCAAGAAGAATTCGATCTGTTTTCAGATCCATCAATCCGTCTTCCTCGGGGGCAAGCCAAGACGGAACGATATCTCCCATGGTTGGACCTTGCTCGTCGTTGCATGAGGTTCGACCCTAGCCAGCGTCCACAAACGATTGACGCCGTTATTCAAGAGCTGAAGATTCTTATCGAGAAATATCCGCCAAGTGGTACTGTTCGTTTTACATTTGACAACAATCTTGTGTTCGCGCAGTTCTTGGATGGGGGCGTCGGTCTTGCTCGCGTCGTTACAGACGAATCTGACATTGTTTAGCAGCAGTTCACTTAATAGAGATCTCTTCAGTTGTAGGCCGCAACAAACTTGGCGCAAAGGGATGAGATACACCATGCTCGAAGCCTACTAAGCATCAAAACGGCAGCGCTCAAAGGGCGTCTTGCCGCTAACCGAGCGAGAAGCCTATTCCAAGTATCCGGTCCTTACTCGTCGTGCAAAAGAGGCAAGAACGGCCTTGCGGTGAACACGACAAGCGTCAAACCGTAGTTAGCAGCGAATTGCGCTAAGGCGTAATGCCGTCGCTTTCACGCATTATTCCTGCTGCGGGTCGCTCGAGCCATGAGTCATAGGTCTGTATAACGAGATGGGGTGAGGGTTTGCTCACGATGGCCTCGAGCCGAATTGCATCCAGCATCGCTAATGAGCTCACGCAAACGCATTGCATAATTAGCTTCTTCGCCGTGATTGGGATCAAAGGTTGAGAGCAGACGCTCAATCTTCAACTCTAGTCTGCAATGCGAGCCAGAAGTCGGCATCGGAGACACTTACGTAGAGTGTTCTGGATAGGACGCGAAAGACACGTCGGGTGAATCGGACAAGTCTGAGCCAGCCGAGTCGCGCCAAGCCGCGAAGTCGTGGTGGACTTTCGATCAGCGCGCAAGACGCGCCGCTGAAACCGTGCAAAGTAAAGCGCGTATTAATCAAAAGAGGCGCGGACTAAGTGAATAATCCGCTCACCGCCACCCTCACTTCCGCTACCGAAGGCTTTCGCAGCACAGTAACGTTCCCGCCCCGCGGAGCCCAAACCCGAGGATCCGTTGTTACAAAAATCGCCACCACCGGCATTCCCGTAGCCGTGGCAAGATGCGTGATCCCCGAGTCATTCCCAACGTAAACACGCGCTCCCGCCATCCATGTCGCCAGTTCCGCCAAATCGTCAAACCGCCGTGCACCCGGCAGTTCTTCTTCCGGTCCGGCGCACCACTCAACCGGGGTCTTCAAACCTGCCGCTACTTCCCGAAAAGAATCGAGCGGCCAGTTTTTCCGCCTGCCGCCAGAAAAGGGATGCACGACAACCGACTCCCGCCGCTCCACTGCTCCTGCCCGGATCCGAGCCTGCTCGCCCAGCGGTCCGCCTACCTGGCTCAGAAAGAAATCACTCGCATGGCGAACGAAATCCGCGGGTGGCAAGGCATCGTGGAATTCCGCGTCAACCACGGCACGGAACTCAGGCCGATTCGCCCCGTACCAGCTCACAATACGATCGAAAGAGCGCAAATGAGACAGTAAGGCCGGGCCGGCGGGCATGTCGCCGATCCCGACAAGATCGATCCCGGTCGAGGAAATCGCTCGCACTGCCTGCCCAAACTGGACCACAGGAACGACAGGCCGTGGTACCCAGATTTCCGCATACTCAGCAGCAGCAGCCAGGAACTCCATTGCAGGCAGCGCAACAATACAGTCGCCAATGCCGCCCGGCCGGATGATCAGCAGTCTACTCAATCAGCACTGGAATTCGTACTTCAAGCGTAGAAGGCCGAAAGCACATTTGCGCATTA
>CBAAAA010000110.1:0-11623 GCA_964658695.1 uncultured Solirubrobacteraceae bacterium
GGTCCTTCGCCTCCCCCTCTCCTAATAGAAAGAGGAGCGAAAACTGCTATGGAAACATTGTACGCCGTTTCAAACGACGTTGGCCCAGTCACATGTAAACATAATGTAAATTCCAGGCGCGCGGTCCGAACTGAAGCGCCTCAGAGCAAAGGAGAGATCTGACTACCGCTGGCCCATTCCTCAGAGTTGGCTTCAGATTGACCCTGAACTGCATTCTCACCCTCGCCGCTGTCGCGCTACTGACTTGGATTACCTACACCGGACTGCGCGTTAATAGTTCTACCGCTGCTTTTTCCTACCTCTTACTGGTTCTCGCTCTGGCCGCGCGCCTGGGCCTCGCCGAATCAATTACCGCCTCACTCGCCAGCGTACTCGCCTACAACTACTTCTTCCTGCCTCCCATCGGCGCCCTGACCATCGCTGATCCGGAAAACTGGGTCGCGCTGGTCGTCTTTCTCATCACCGCCATTACCGCAAGCCAGCTCTCGGCCAGCGCCAGACGAAAAGCGCAGGAGGCGCGCGCGCGCGAAGAGGAGATGCATCGCATGTACGAATTCAGCCGCGCCCTCATGTTAAAGGATCCCGAGCGCACGCTCGCCAGTCAGACCACCCGCAACCTCACTGAGGTGTTTGACGTCACCGAGGCTTGGTTCTACGATGCCGATGCGGATACCGTCACCGGCCTGCTCGCCCCGGATACCCCCTTCTCGCTCGATATCCTGCGTCAGGTGGCGCGAACCGGAGTCGTCTGGAATGCTGATGCGCCGGCTAAGGCGGTCGTCGTTCCCGTGGGTCTCGGCGGACGTCGCCTGGGTAGCCTCGCCGTCGCCGGCCCTTCTGCCCCGTCCCCGGTTGCACTCCAATCTATCGGCCAGTTGGCCGCCATTGCCCTCGAAACCGCGCGCGCCCAGGAAGCAGCCACCCACCTCGAAGCTACCCGCCGGAATGAGCAGCTCAAGTCCACGCTCCTCGACGCCCTCGCCCATGAATTCAAAACTCCCCTAACCTCAATCAAGGCCGCCACCACCAGCCTTCTCCCCCGACCAGACCTCGACAGTACCGGCCGTGAACTCATCACCATCATCGACGAAGAAGCGGATCGCCTCAACAGCCTCGTTTCCGACGCCATCGATCTCGCCCGTATTGGCGCCGAACCCGTCACTTTGAACCCTTCCATTCATCCTGCCGGCCAGCTCATCTCTGCCGCGCTCTCCCAACTCCGGCTGCTTGTCGACGACCGCCACGTCGAACTTTATCTCGATCCTGCTCTGCCCGACTTGCAGGTCGATCGCAAACTCACCGAACTCGTGCTGCGCCAGCTGATCGGCAACGCCATCAAATACTCACCTCCCTCTTCGCCCATCGCCATTCGTGCCGAAATGAAAGACGATTTCGCAGTGTTCCGGATCCGTAACGAGGGTTCCGGCATCCCAAAAGCTGAACAGGAAGCCATCTTCGAAAAATTCTATAGAAGCCGCGCCAATCATGGCCGCGTCGCCGGAACTGGCATGGGACTCTCGATCTCTCGCGAGATTGTCGAAGCGCACGGCGGCCGCATCTCCGTCGCAAGCGAACCATCCACCGGAGCCGAGTTCTCCATCACTCTGCCCCTGGCATGGGATGAGACAAAGCGGGATCCTGAGTAAGTGAACGGAAAGATCCTCATCATCGATGACGAGCCGCAGATCCGCCGCGTCATGAAAACCGCGTTGACCTCCGAGGGATATGTCGTGGCCGACGCCAAAAATGCCCTGGAAGGTCTCGAAAGGCTTCGCGAAGATCGTTACGATCTCGTCCTGCTCGACGTCAACATGCCCGGCATGAGCGGGCTCGAAGCCTGCCCCGAAATCCGCCGCAACTCGGAAATCGCCATCATCATGCTCACCGTGCGCAATTCCGAGAAGGAAAAAATCGCCGCTCTGGATGCCGGAGCCGACGACTACGTCACCAAGCCCTTCAGCATGCCGGAACTGCTGGCCCGCATCCGCGCCCATCTGCGCCGTGTTCCACTCTCTACCGCTAACGGACCCCAGTTCATTCGCTTCGGCAACGTGGAGGTCAACGTCTCCACCCGCCACGTCTCCGTTGCTGGCCGGGACATCCGCTTTACCCCCAAAGAGTTCGACCTGCTCCACTACCTGTCCACTCATCCCAACATGACCATTCCCCACGGCAAACTGCTGCAGGCCATCTGGGGACCCGACTACGGCAATGAAATCGAGTACCTGCACGTCTTCGTCAACCAGATACGAAAGAAAATCGAGCCCGACCCCGCCAACCCCCGTTACCTCATGACCGAGCTCCGGACCGGCTACCGCTTCGCCATCAAAGAAGAAGAGAAGTAAGCTCCCAACGCTCGGCCTGTCGCAATCTGTCCCCTATATTTCCTTTTCCGCGGAAAACACCTTCTAGCTGGCGGCCTTGCCTGGGCGCTTTTTTTCTCTTCTTGTTTTGGAGACTTCATGTTCCGTCATTCTCTATTTCTTATCTCTCTAACCGCGTGCGGCAGCTTCATACTTCCCGCGCAAACTCCTCTCTATGCCGGCTGCGCGGTCTTTCCGGCAAACAACGTCTGGAACACGCCCATCGACACACTCCCGGTCGACGCGAATTCCGGCGCCTATGTCAACACCATCGGCGCCTCCAGCCCGGCGCATCCGGACTTCGGCAGTGCTGTCGGCAGCGGCATCCCCTTGAACGTCGTCAACGGTTCGCAGCCGAAAGTGAATGTCACTTTCGTGTACGCCGACGAGAGCGATCCAGGCCCTTACCCCATTCCCGCCAATCCCAACATTGAGGCTGGATCCGATCATCACCTTTTGATCGTCGACAACACTAACTGCATCGACTACGAACTCTACAACGCCACACAGAACAGAGATGGAAGCTGGTCGGCAGGATCCGGGGCCATCTTCCCGCTTGGCTCAAATCAATTGCGGCCCGCAAGCTGGACCTCCGCTGATGCCGCTGGGCTCCCTATCCTTCCAGGCCTGGTGAAGTACGACGAAGTGGCCTCCGGAACAATCAACCACGCCATCCGGTTCACTGCCCCCATGACAGCCGACAGCTACATCTGGCCGGCTCGCCACCAGGCCTCTACTTATTCGGGTGCGGCCTACCCACCCATGGGCCAGCGATTCCGCCTGAAGAACAGCTTCGACATCAGCTCTTTTCCCCCGCATGTGCAGGTGATCCTCAATGCTATGAAGACCTACGGCATCATCCTCGCCGACAACGGCGCGCCGTGGTTTATCAGCGGAGTCCCCGACTCCCGTTGGAACGACGATGAACTGCATCAGCTCACCAACGTCACCGGTTCAGACTTCGAAGCCATCGACGAATCCTCACTGATAGTCGATCCAAACTCTGCGCAGGCTCAGCAGAACAGCGCTGCCTTGCCCACCGGCCAGTGGATCCATCTGATCTCCAAAAAGAGTGGCAAGTGCCTCGAAGTGCCTGCCGCTGAAGCAACGACTATCGCCGCCCAATTGGATCAAAGCACCTGCAGCTCGTCTTCGAATCAGACGTTCCAACTCACGCCCGCAACCGCCGGCTACGAGGTCACTATCCAGAGCAGCGGTCTTCAAATGGACGTCAGAGGTGGCCCCAACGCCACTTACAACAGCGACCCAGTCATCCAATATCCATTCTGGGGTGGAACTAACGAGGAGTGGACATTCAACAGCACAGGCGACGGCTATTACAACATCATTGCTGTAAGTAGCGGTAAGTGCCTCGATGAAAGGGGAGGATCCACTGCCGACGGCACGCCGGCTATTCAATTCACCTGTTGGGGCGGCGACAACCAGAAATGGGCCATTCAGTAAGTCGCAAAAACGATCTCTCATTCGGGGCTACAATGGCCCTGACTGAAGAGGTGTGAAGCGTGCGTCCGCAACTTAGTAGATGGGGATTAGTTCTGTGTTTCTCGCTCGTGAGTGGGTTGGCCCGGCAAAGCCCCGCACCGGGAGGCGGAATTCATCCAATTACCCTGGATGTTACCGTCACTGACAAAGCGGGTCATCCGATTACCGGCTTGCAGCAGGCGGACTTCACTCTGCTCGACAATAAAACTCCTCAGAAGATCCTTTCCTTCCGCGCCGTCCAGAGCGCGGCCTCCACACCCGGCTTACCCGTCGAAGTGGTTCTGGTTATGGACGAAGTAAACGCTTCCTTCCGGGCGGTCGCCCAGACGCGCCAGCAGATTCAGAAGTTCCTCACTCAGAGCGCCGGTGAGCTCTCGCGACCAATCTCCTTCGTCTTCTTCTCCGATAAAGGGGCTGAGATCGAAAGTAAGCCCTCAACAGATGCCAAGGTCCTGCTTGCCGCCCTCGACCAGCATCAGAACGGTCTGCGCTCCATCGGGAGAGCGCAGGGATTCTATGGCGCAGGTGACCGCTTCGAGTTGTCGCTCAAAACGCTCGGGCAGCTGGCGACGTACGAACAAGGGAGGCCGGGCCGTAAGCTTGTGGTGTGGGTCAGTCCGGGATGGCCGCTCCTCTCCGGCCCGCGTGTCCAACTGTCCTCTAAAACGCAGCAGCAGTTGTTCAGTTCCATCGTCGCTGTTTCCGATCAGCTCCGCGCCGCCCGCATCACCCTCTACAGTGTCGATCCTCTGGGAACCGCCGATGCCGGAGGACTCCGCACCTTCTACTGGGAATCGTTCACCAAAGGGGTGAAAGAATCAAAGCAGGTCGAGGTGGGGAACCTCGCGCTGCAGGTCCTCGCTTCTCAAAGCGGCGGCCGTGTCTTCAACTCCAGTAACGACGTGGCTGGCGAGATTGCCACCTGTATCGACGACGCAAATTCCTTTTACGTCCTGTCGTTCGATGGTCAGCCCGGAGACGGCCCGAATGACTATCACGCCATTGCCCTCAAAGTCGATCGCCCAGACGCCATGCCGCGCACCCGCACCGGCTACTACTCTCAACCTGAATCGCCTCACTGACCTGCCACTACCGCCTATCGCGACAGAGATTAAGCCCCCGTTCGAGGCTGAATTTCTTTTTCGATTTTTTCTAAGCTCTCTGTCTTGGCAACGCTCAATTCGTAGCTCTTCTGGAGATTCATCCAAAACTCAGGAGTCGTTGCGAAGTAGCGCGCCAAGCGCAATGCCGTGTCCGCGGAGATGCCGCGGCGTTCGTTAATGATTTCGCCAACGCGCGTGGCCGGAATCCGCAATTCGATAGCAAGCTTGTTGGCACTCAATTCTAAAGGCTTCATGAACTCTTCCCGGAGCATCTCGCCGGGGTGCGTTCTCACTCGTTGTACATTCCAATCCCGAGCCGGTCTTTTCAGTTTCATTTGATTCTTGTCCCGTTCTTAGTGGTAGTCCGTTATTTCGACGTTTTCCGCACCTTCCGCCCAGCCAAAGCAGATGCGGTACTGATCGTTGATTCGGATACTGAACTGACCTTTGCGGTCGCCTTTGAGAGCTTCCAGACAATTCCCGGGAGGCGCCCGCCGGTCTTCCAGTTTCTCCGCGGCGTCGATCCTGTCTAGCTTGCGTTTCGCAACAGCGTCAACTGAACCGAACTTTCGGCTGCGACCTGTCTTGAATAGGGTTTTTGTTTCCTTGTCGCTAAAACTCCGTGTCAACTATTAGGATATAACGGATAGCGTTACATGCCAATCGTTTTATATAATCCGCGCAAAGCACGCTATGCTGTCCCTGTGAGGCTTCCCGGCGCTCGCCTTGAGAGAAAGAAAGGGATTCCCGTTGAAAATTGCACTTCTTCTGTTGACCGCGGCGGCTCTGGCGACCGCTGCCGGCAATCTGTCGCTAAGCGGCAAATGGCGGATCCACAGCAACATTTCAGGCAATGAAAACGACCAGACCTGCACTTTTACACAAACGGACAACGATCTGGCCGGCTCCTGCACTACCGACAGTGGCGTGGCGAAAGTCACCGGAAAAATCGACGGCAAGAAAGTCACTTGGTCCTTTAAATCCGAGTACAACGGCAGCCCGTTAACAGTAAATTACGAGGGCACCGTGAACTCCGAAACCAAGATCAGCGGCACCGTCAACGTTCCTGAATATTCAGCCGACGGCGACTTCACCGCCACTCTGTCCAAGTAGGAGACGATCCCCGCGCAATCGTGCTACTTTCAGTCTTCAGAGGTTTCGGATGAAAATCAGCAGACGAGTTGCAATCGCGTCCGGTCTGGGACTGTCTCTTCTCGGCCAGACAAGTGGCCCTCCTTCCACCACATTGAAAGTGGGAAGCACAGCGCCTGACTTCACGCTTCCATCGACTAATGGCGATACTGTTCATCTCGCTGATTACCTCGGCAAGAGTACCGTCGTGCTCGCCTTCTTCCCAGCCGCCTTCACAGGTGGTTGAACCGCCGAGATGAAAGCATACCAGGCTGGTATGCAGCATTTCGAAGAGACAGGAGCGAAGGTCTTTGGCATCAGCACCGACAATACTCCTTCCCAGAAAGCGTTCGCGGCTCAACTCGGCTTGTCGTTTCCCCTCTTGAGCGACTTTGTCGATCGTAAGGTCTCACAAGCTTACGGCGTCTTCATTCCCAAGTTCGCGATTGCGGGACGAGTTACTTTCGTCATCGACAACCAAGGCAAAATCGACACCATCGAATCGGGCGGCGACGCCATCAAAATGCTCCAGACACCGGATGCATGTAGCCGCTTGGCGCACAAGAAGGCCGCTGCATCTCAAAAGCCTTGATAGATCCACGCCACCATTAGCGGGAACTCTTCTCGCCAGAATGCGCCACCGTGCGACCCGGCTCGCTCCTTCATTACGACATCCGCATCTGCCTCGCGCATCGCGTCCGCCCACCTCTTTGCGTTCTCCAGGAAGAACGGCTCCTGTGTGCCGGCAACGAGGTATGCGCGCGGAAGCGGACTCGGCATAATGCCAGGCGGCTTATATCCGCCGCCAGGTGAGGCGCAAAGGACCGCACCGTAGACATCTGGATGCCGAAGCCCAACAGCGAGCGCCAGCTCTCCACCCGCCGAGGCGCCGAACACCGCGGTACGTTCAGAAGACACCGCTACACCAAACCGCGACTCCGTCCATCGGCGAACCTCCTCGACGAAGAACTTCTCGTGAGCAGAGAACCGCTCCTCCCCAAAGGCAGGTGAGTACTCTTGCAGCCGAGGCGTCTCATCGGTCAGCCCATGTACACCGACGATCATTGTGGACACTACGCCGGCCTTCTCGAGCAACCGGCCCCACTTCGAGATCCGCTGACCGTCCCCAGCGAAGACGATTGCTTCGGGCGGGTCCGCAGGAACGTACACCGTCACCTGCCTTCCACCGTCGTAATCGAACATCTCGGTGACAAACTCTCCCGAGACTGCGCCGGTGGGCTTGACGAGCGCTCCGTGGGACTCACCTGGCTTGCCGATGACGTGACTGCGTGCCTGCTCCTTCATGGCCTTGCCTTAACCTCTGGAACATTGCAATTCCAACACAATTGATTGTGAATCGCCAGCGGAAGCACGCCAGCTTCGCGAATAGCATGCAGTCTGATCAATTTAACTCGCAGGGAGAAAACACGCCGTGGTTCTGCGCGTTTCAAAAACCGCAATGCGGCTGAGGGCCCAAAACAGCTCCCCAACAATCTCAGTCACAGACCAACTCGCCAACAAAATCAACAACATCCACGAATTCCCAAAATTCCCCGTGCTATCTGTATCCCTTACAAGCGCCGCCAGAGCCTGCAAGCTCCCAAGGCGCTTTCTTATTTCTGAAGGAGCCACAAAACCATGTCCACCCCCGCACAAAAAGACGCCAATCGCGAAAACGCCAGCCGCTCCACCGGCCCCCTCACCGCCGAAGGTAAATCGGCGTCCTCCCTGAACCATCTCCAGCACGGCCTCTCCGGCGGAGTCTTCCGCATCCTCCCTGACGAAAGCGCCGACGCCTATCAAACACTCTTGGCGGGCCTCCGCGAAGAGCATCAGGCCACCACTCCCACCGAAAACATCCTCATCGAGAGTATGGCCAGGCATCACTGGCTCAGCCGGCGCGCCCAATCCTCGCAATCCAACTACTTCCTCAACCGCGACCTCACCACCGGCGAGCTGAAAAACCTCGCTCTCTATCTCCGTTATCAAACCACCCACGAACGGGCCTTCTTCAAATGCCTCAACGAGCTCGCAAAGCTAAGATCCGAAAAGCGCAAACACGAAATTGGCTTCGAACGGGAAAAACGCCAGGAAGCCGAAACAATCCGCCGTCAAGAGGCTCATGAGGCCCGTACCCGCATCGCGATCGTCCGCGCCAAAGACCTCGAATGCAACTACTCCATGCGAGAAGCCCGCGAAGCTCGCTTGCCGACCTGCGGCGTCTCGCTTTCCTCCCTCAAAGACGATCTCCGCGAGTCACTCAAAGCCTCCATCGCCATAAAATCCCGTCTCGTCCACACCGCTGAGGTTCCTGAACGGGATGCCGCCTGAAGAACGGAACCGCCCACTTTCCGGCTTATCCCGTTCTGGGCAAAACTCCGCTCGTCGAAACTCCCGAGTCTTGCGATAATAAAGTTTTATATGAAACGGAAGTTGCTCTTTGCTTTTGCCGCGGCAGGTCTCTGCTTTGCTGCCGATGTTCAGGTCATCGATCAAATTGTCGCTAAAGTTAACGGCGACATCGTCAGCGAGGACGAGATCGAGAGGCTGAAGAAGGAGATGGCTCAGGAACTCAAAGCTCAGGGAGCCACCAATTCACAGCTCGACAGCGAAGTGGAGAAGCGCGGTAAAGATGTCCTGCGCGATCGCATCGACGAACTCCTCCTGGTCCAGAAAGGCAAGGAGCTCAATATCAATGTGGATTCCGACGTCACAAAATACATGACCAACCTGCAGCGGCAGGCCTCCATCGCCGATACCGACAAGTTTCACGACTACGTGCGCCAGGGCACCGGGATGTCTTACGAAGATTATCTGCTGGAAACCAAGAACCAGTTCCTCACCCGTGAAGTAATCGGGCAGGAAGTCGGCCGGCGCATCACCATCCCCGAGAAAGACATTCATGATTACTACAACAGCCACAAATCGGACTTCGTCAAGGAGGAAAAGGTCTACCTCAGCGAGATCCTGATCTCGACTGAAGGCAAGAATGCGGCCGGTGTCGCCGCTGCGGAGAAAAAGGCCAGGCAGATTGCCGCCGAAGCTGGTAAAGGCGAGCGCTTCTCAGATCTTGCCCGCGATAACTCTGACGCCACCACCGCGAAAGCCGGCGGCCAGCTTGGCAGTGGGTACAAGAAGGGCGATCTCGCGAAGAATTTCGAAGAAGCGGTCTGGGATCTGCCCAAAGGCGGCGTCAGCCAGCCAATCAGGATTCCCACCGGTTTCGAGATCCTGAAAGTCGAGGATCACACCAAGTCTGGTCTTGAATCCGAAGCCGATGCCAAAGCCGAAATTGAGAACGTACTCTATGGTCCGAAAATGCAGCCGAAAGTGCGCGAATATCTCACTACTCTTCGCAAATCCGCGTTCCTGCAGATCAAGCCGGGATTCGTCGATACCGGTGCCGCGCCCGGCATGAACACCAGCTGGCAGGACCCGGTGCAGTTGAAGCCTGAAACCGTCACCAAGGCCGAAGTGGAGCAGAAGACGCGGCATAAACGACTGCTCTGGCTCGTTCCCATCCCCGGAACCGAAACCACCGTGGAAGGAAAGAGCAGCTCCCGCTAGCCCCGTATGAAGTCGCCCTATGTAGACGGGCTCGTGCCCAATGAAATGGTCACGGGCTCCTTCCTCGTCCTGTCCAAGGAAATCCGTCAAAAAAAGACCGGAGAGCCCTATCTGTCATTGCACCTCGCCGATCGCACCGGCGAAGTGGAAGCCAAAATGTGGGACGGTGTTGCCGAAGTCATGGACACCTTTGACCGCGATGATTTCGTTAAGGTAAAAGGCGTTGCCCAGCTCTATCAGACCCGCAACCAGTTCACCATCAACCGCCTCCGCCGCCTCGACGACGCCGAAGTTGACTTTGCCGATTACTTTCCCTGTTCTGAAAAGGATCCCGAACAGATGTTCGCCGAGCTGTCCGCGACCATCGACCAAGTCCAGAATCCCCATCTTCGTGGGTTGCTGACTGCGCTGTTTGCAGATCCTTCTCTAACCGGGCGCTACAAGATCGCACCGGCCGCCAAGAGCATTCATCATGCCTGCCGCGGCGGCTTACTGGAGCATGTTCTCTCTTTATTGCAGCTCGCTAAGATCGTCGCCCCTCATTACAAGGAAGTCGATCTCGATCTGCTCATCACCGGCGTCATCCTACATGACATCGGTAAGGTCGAAGAGTTGCGTTATGTGCGTAGCTTTAACTACAGCTCCGAGGGTCAGTTACTCGGCCACATCATCATTGGGCTCCGCATGTTGGGGGAGAAGCTGGCAACGCTCCCGGATTTCCCTCCCCGTCTCAGAACGCTGCTCGAACACATGCTGATCAGCCACCATGGCGAGCTGGAGTTCGGTTCCCCGAAGGTCCCGCAGTTTGCCGAAGCGCTCCTGCTGCATCATCTCGATAATCTCGACTCCAAAATGGAGGCCATGAAGAACGCACTCCGCCGCGACACTCAGGATGCGGAGTTCACCGGCTGGGTCAGTTCGCTTGAACGAAGTCTGCTGCGCAAAGAAAAGTATCTTGCCGGAATCGCGCCACAGCCTTCAAAAAAACCCGCTATCCCGCCTGAGGCAGCAAAGCCCGTCTCTGAACCCGCCGCCGAACCCGTGCACGCTGCCGTTAATCCGCCCGTGAAGGCCACCCCAGTGCCGGCCTTTCCCGCGCATCCGGCCGCCCAGGCTTTACCGCTGCAGCCCGCTATGCCGCTACCCCCCATTCCACCGCCTCCTCCCGTGCCAGCCGCTCCCCAACGGCCTCCGGCGCGTCCCGAACGCCCAGAACACCGCCCTTCCGCGCCCACACTCTTCGGCGAGAAATTGATGGCCGTTCTCGACACGCGCAAGTGAGCCCGGATGTTAAGATTGTGAGTTGTCAGGCTCCGGGCTTCGTGCAATGGGCGGTTGTAAACCCCGCCAGGTCCGGAAGGAAGCAACGGTAGCGATTTAGCTCGTGTGCCGCGGATCACCCGGGGTCCTGGCAAGACAGATTTCTCCCCCATCCAAGCTCGTGTTCTTAGGAGTTCTGTAGTACACGCTCTCTCATGTACCAAGTCATTGCCAGGAAGTATCGGCCGCAAAGTTTCGTGGAGCTGATCGGCCAGGAACACGTCCAAAAGACTCTTACCAACGCCATTGAGAGCGGCCGCATTGCTCACGGCTACATCTTCTCCGGTCAGCGTGGAACCGGAAAAACCACCGTGGCGCGCATCCTCGCCCGCTGTCTCAATTGCATCCACGGCCCGACCGCCACTCCTTGCGGCATCTGTTCCAGTTGCATCGAGATCACCGCTGGAAACGCCACCGACGTCATTGAGATCGATGCCGCGTCCAATCGTGGCATCAACGAGATGCGGGAAATCCGCGAAAATGTCCGCTACCGCCCCTCCCGCGACCGCTACAAAGTCTTCATCATTGACGAAGCCCACCAGATCACCAAGGAAGCCTTCAACGCGCTTCTGAAAACGTTGGAAGAACCTCCCGAGTGGGTCATCTTCATCCTCTGTACTACTGAAGCCAACGAAA